>NZ_CALMCQ010000360.1 GCF_937863175.1 uncultured Meiothermus sp.
CAGGAGGTGACTAAGATTGAACCATTGGTGGTCTCAAAATAGGGGCGCACTACAAACCTCCTCAAAAGTGAACTGATCGGCACCGCCATAGTTGTGGATTCGGACAGCTTTCATAGATTGCATAAGTGGCTCCGGCGATAAGGACGATAGCGTTTGTCTGGCCTACGGGTGGCGGCATCTATTCTAACACCACCCGTAGGCCCGCGTGTGCTCAGACCTGAACCAACACCTCGAGCTGCTCCTGGGTGGGCGGCGCGGTGAACAGCCTGGCGAAGTGTGAGATCACTTCCTGATACTTGCCGCTGGTGTTCCACACGGTGGCATCGGCCTCGGTCTCCCAGAGGGAGAAGACCACCCCCTTGCCGGTCTTGCGGTCACCGGTCATGAAGCTGGACTTGAAACCTTTTGCGCCCTTGAGGGTGGGGACTACCTTCTCCCGCCAGATCTCCACCGCTTCGTCTAGCGACTCGGGTTTGATATAGGTGGTGACAACTCTTGCATACATGGTTTACCTCCACAGTGTTTAAGTGAGCGAATCCTGGACTGTCGTACTCATTTGAGCAGGTCGCAGGTCTCGGATCGGACGGAGGCTGGGAGAGGTTGCTGTCTCCGCGAAGATTACTGGCCTTCGACCCTCAACTTTTGACCTGGCCTGCGCAGGGGTGGGATTGACACAAATCGGGTTATCAGACCAGGGGTGTAGATGCCGCCCGACCCATCAATAGGCCGGGTCGGGGTCGTCCAGGCTAGGGAAGTCGAAGCCTTTCGGAGTCTCGGCCATCACCTCGAGCACGATGCCGTTGGGGTCGGAGAAGAAGAAGGCCCGCACCATACCCTGGAGGTTTTTGATCTCGCTGAGGTTATCCACCCTGCCGCGCAGGCGGGCGTACCAGGCCTCGAGGGCCGCGTCGTCTTCGACGAAAAAGGCGATGTGGTCGAGGGCCCGCCCGCTCTTGGGCTGGATCGGCGGCTGGTAGGCCGCAGGCTCGGCTTCGGGATTTTCGAAGAAGGCCAGGACGGCGTTGGGGGCTACGGTAATGAAGTAGTGCCTGCGCCCATCCCCGCCGGGCAGCCGGTGGCTCATGGCGACCTCGGCCCCCAGCACGTCGCGGTAGAAGGCCACCGTCTTGCGCATGTCGTTGGTGACCAGGGCCACGTGGTGGACGGCTGCGAAGGGGGCTTTGAGGCCCCAGCGGTCGCGGGGCCAGGCAGTTTCGGTGTTGGGCATGTCGGACTCCTCGTACAGGGGCTGAGCCTATCGCGGGCTCGAGACGATGGCGCGGTGATCCTTGGGCCTACCGACCCGGTGCACGGTAAGCCGGGCTTAGCTTGGTGGCTGCGTCTACGTCCTCGGGGGTTAGCAGGACGGTGGTCTTGACCGTGACCCGCCCGCTGGCATTGAGGGTCAGGGCCAGGGCGGCGGCGGCCTGGTGGTTGGGCATCTCGGCGATGGCGTAGACATCGGCGTCGCCGAAGGCGAAATACATGGTCTCGATGCTCCCCCCGACCGACTTGGCGGCGGCCTCAGCGGCGGCTTTGCGGCTGGTGCCGCCCTCCTTGAGCAGGCCGTGGATGCCTTCGCCGACATAGTTCACCTGCACCAGATACTTGGGCATAATGATCTCCTTCGCTATGCATAAAGGGTTTTGGGCCGAGGGCGGTCTGATTAACACAACCTCCTTTCAGGGAAAGAGGGTCTGGTCGGTGGCGGCATCCCAACTGCCCACCTCCAGGAGCCGTACCTTCAGGTGCTCGGCCAGCCCCCTGGCCCCCGCCGACATGGCCTTAGCAAAGGCCGCGTTGTCGCGGCAGCCCCAGACGCTCAGGTGGATGAAGGTGTGGCCCTCCTCGTACTCCAGAGTCCAGCGGGCCAGGGCCTGGGTGGTATGGCACTCGAGCCGCTCCATCGGCCTGACCTCGCAGACGCGCAACTCCTCGCCATTCACGCGGTAGAGGGCCTCTACACCGTGGGACTTACCTGCTTTCAACCGCTCCACCTGTTCGATGGCAGGCCACCAGTCAGGCCAGCACAGGGGGTCGCAGAGGTTGTCCCAGACCTGTCCCAGGGGTGCTTGCAGCACCCAGGTGCTCTCGAGCGAGTGTTCCACGTCCGCTTCGCTTTCGGCAGTCATGACCGGCCTCCTGGTACGCGGCGGGCTCTTTGTGCTCGGCAAACACCGGGCAACGCCCACCTAGAGCATGCGAGGCGCTTTTGTGGCAACTTCTGCCCAATGGCGCGCTTCAGCTCCTACCCGCGCGGGGACTGCGCCAAGTTGCTGCATCAGGCCCATGGTATCCGTCTGGCCCCAGTGTTCCACGGCCTTGCCCTCTGCAAAGCGGATGATGTCAATCACTCCAATTGACATGTACCTGCCGGTTGGCGGAATGCCCATAAACTCGCCCTTATGGGTGCCGCTCCAGGTCATGCGCATTACCACCTTGTCACCTTCGGCGACCATATCCTCTAGCGTGGCTTTGAAGTCGGGGAAGGCGCCGCGCAACATGGCGAACAACTGTTTGGCACCCTCACGATCCGACGGCAGTCCGGGGGGGAGTTCTTCGTGCTCCACAAAGTTGGGCGCCAGGAACAGGTCGGCGTGGCCAGTGTTTCCCCGGTTAAAGACTTCCTCCACCATTTGACGGACTAGGGCTTTATTCTGTTCGGTTGACATGGGTTGCTCCTTTGCAAAAGAGGGCCTGGGGTCGAGGGCGAACCGCTTGCCTGGGGTTCCTCCCTGGCAGGGTAGAGTCTGCCAGATCGGGCGTCGCGCGAGCGTCGCGTGTGATTTGCTTCACACCAGGCACCGGATTTTGCAGGCCAGGGGTATGGGTTTTTTGCTGTGGCGGGTGCTTGCGCTCACGGCGGTCATGATGCCAGGCCCCTCTTACCAGCCGCTTACCTGCTCTTAGCCGGCCAAGATGAGCGAGGACTTAGCGGTTCAGGAATTGCTCCACGGCCCCCTCGAGGGTCAAGGCTTCACCCTCAAGCCCAGCACCCAGCAGGACTCGAGCCTTCTCCCGATCGGCGTCAAAAGCCTGGGGGTGCCCGGCGATGAGCCGTAGTATTTTTTGAGCCTCGAGGCGGTCTGCCCCCAGCAGGACCGCCCAACCGCAGAGCACCTCGAGCACCTCGGGTATCTGCTGGTCTTCCCAGGCTTGGCCCAGGGCCTGCAGGAAAAAACTCTGTGCTTGGGCGGACTGGCCCCGAGCTTGCGCGACCTGGCTCAGCAGGGCGTATAGCCGCACCAGGTCGTACTGCCCCGGGTGCTGGGCGGCCAGTTGCAGCGCATTCTGGGCGTAGTCCCAGGCCGGATCAAGCTGACCCAGCATCCAGTAGCAGTGGCCGAGGCTCTGCAGGGTCTCGCCCTGGATTACCAGCTCTCCGCTGGCCAAGCAGGCCTCGAGGGCCTCTTGCAGCAGCGGCAGCGCCTCTTCAAAGCGGCCCAGGCCCGCCAGCAAGCCCCCCAGGTCGGAGGTGTTGTAGAGGGTGCCGATGCGGTTGCCTTGCTGCTTGAAGAGGAAAATCGCCTCGCGGTAGTGGCGGATGGCCTCGGGGTGGTGGCCGAGCGCGTTCTGGGAGATGGCTACCCAGCCCGAGCAGACCGCGATCAGGCGGGGGTTGGCGATCTCCATGGCCTTCTCGAGGGCCTCGAGGCGGTAGGCCAGGGCGGCCAGGTTCTGGCCCCTGGCGTTGGCCACCGAGCCCAGCACACCCAGCCCCCAGATGTGCGGCTCTGGCTCGGGAATCGGCAGCGAGCGCAACAAGTCCAGGCCCCGCCGGGCGGTCTGCTCGGCGGCATCCTGCTGGCGCAGGCGGTGCTGGAACTTACCCAAAAACACCAGCACCGTCCCCAGTGCAGCGTGGTGTTGCGGGTTGCTCGACTCGAGCGCCTGGCCGGCTTCCTCGAACATCTCGATACCCTCCTGGTAGCGCCCCCGCGCGTCGAAAAAGCGCATGAGCGACTCCGAAGCCTCCTTAACTGCCGGAAATCGCCCCGTCCCCAGCGCCCAGCTCCAGGCCAGTCGCAGATTGCCCAGCTCTTCTTCCAGAGCCTCCAGCACGGGCCGGGGGTTGGGGCCACGAATCTCCTCCAGGGCGCGACTCAGGAAGCGCAGGTAATACTGGCTGTGGTTGGTGCGGGCTTCCTGCTCCTCGGCAGGGTGCTCAGCCAGCTTTTGCTGCATGTACTGGTAGAGCAGGGCGTGGCGGTCGTAGCGACCCGAGGGCGCGAGCCGCAGCAGCGACTTGTCCACCAGTGCGGCCAGCACGGGCAGTGGCGTGCCGCTGACCTGCTTTACGGCCTCGGTGCGGAAGCCGCCGAAGAAGACGGCCAGCCGGCGCAGGGCGGTCTGCTCGGCAGGGGTCAAGAGCCGCCAGGAGTGCTCGAAGACCGCCTCCATGCTGCGGTGGCGGGGCTGGGTGTCGCGGCTCTGGCTGATCATAAACTCGGGGTTGCCCGTCTCCCGCACCATCTCCTCCAGTGGCAGGGTTCGCACCCAGGCCGCGGCCAGCTCGAGCGCCAGCGGGAACCCCTCCACCTGGTGACAGATCTCGAGCACCTGCGGCAGATTCTGCTCGTTCAGGGCAAAATCGGGTCGTACCTGCTGCACCCGCAGTACGAACAGCCGCAGCGCGTCGTAGTGCTGGGCCTCGAGCAGCGGCACCCGGCCCTCGGGCAGCGCAAGCCCCCGAACTTGAATCACCCACTCCGCGCGCAGATTGAGCCGCTCGCGGGAGGTCACCAGCAGACGCAGGTTGGGGCAGGTTTCCAGCAGCCTGACTGCGATGCGGGCCCCCTCGAGCAGGTGTTCGTAATTGTCCAGTACCAGCAGCATGGTCCGCGCTGCGATATGGCGCTCGAGCTGGGCCAGGGGAGGATCGGGGCCTTGCAGGGTCAGCTTGAGGGTCTCGGTGATGCGCTGCGGGATTTGCTCGGGTGTTTCCACCGAGTCGAGATCCACAAAATACGCCCCGCCGGGGAAGTGGGCAGCCTGCTCGAGCATGGTTTGCAGGGCCATGCGCGACTTGCCCACCCCGCCGGGGCCGCTCAGGGTGAGCAGGCGGCAGTCCGGCTGGTGCAGCGCCTCGGCGATTTCGGCCAGCTCGAGGTCGCGCCCCACGAAGGGCGTGGGGGCCACGGGCAGTTGGGGGGCCGGTATGGGCCGGGTGGCCTCGACCGGGGTCTCCAGCACCAGGGCCTGACTTTTCTGACCAATGGATTGAGCCAGACGCTCGAGGCTGAGGGTGGGGGGCAGATCCAGTTCTTGCTTGAGCAAGGCCGTGAAGCGCTCGTAAGCCCGGAGGGCCTGACGGGTCTCCCCGCCGCGAGCAGCGATCTGCATATAGTGCGCAAGGGCCTCGTCGTCGAGCGGGTTATATTCCAGGAGGGCGCCCAGCAACTCGAGGCTCCTGCCCATATCTAGAGCCTTGATCTGCTGAAAGACCGCGCCGCGCCAGCGCTGGGTCAATTGTTCGCGCTCGGTCTCGAGCCAGGCCGCAAACTCCGGCGCGTCGTCGGCGCTAAAGCCCTGCAGCAATACGCCCCCGAACACCTGTACGGCCTTTGCCCAGTCGGACTCGGCGCAGGCCTGGTCAAATGCGGCCACGTCGGTGGCAACCTGCCAGCGCAGATGCTCC
>NZ_CALMCQ010000361.1 GCF_937863175.1 uncultured Meiothermus sp.
CCACAAACGCCTTGATATTTTCGCCTTTGATGGGGTCTGGCACACCAATTACTGCGGATTCGGCCACTGCCGGGTGCGAGACCAGCGCACTTTCCACGTCGGCAGTCCCGATTCGGTGGCCCGCCACGTTGAGCACATCATCGGCGCGGCCTAAAACGGTGAAATAGCCGTCAGCGGTTCTGCTGGCAACGTCCCCGGCGGCGTACAGGTTGCCGGGAATCTCAGTCCAGTACTGGGTATAGCGGGCGTGGTTGCCCCAGATGGTGCGCATCATATGGGGAAACGGTCGCTTGAGGGCCAGCAAACCTCCCGTTCCGGGCGAGACTTCGTTGCCATCGGCATCCACCACGGCTGCTTCCACTCCAGGGAGCGGAACTCCGACAAATCCGGGCTTGCCTTCCATCACCAGCGGGGTGCCAAGGGTAGGGCCTGCCAGTTCGGTCTGCCACCAGTTGTCGGCCACAAAGCCGCGCTGGCCGCCGTCCATCAGGTGCTGGACAGCCCACTGCCAGGCCTCGGGATTGAGGGGTTCGCCCGCCACACCGATAAAGCGCAGCGACGAGAGGTCATGTTTCGCAGGCCACTCGGGGCCAAATTTCATGAACATCCGCACCGCCGTGGGGGCGGTGAACATCACGTTGACCCGGTAGCGCTCGATCGTCTGCCAGATGGCAGCGGGACTGGGATAGTCCGGGGCGCCTTCACGCAGGATGCTGGTCAGGCCGGCCAGCAGGGGTGCATAAACGATGTAGCTGTGGCCGACAATCCAGCCGATATCCGAGGTGGCCCAGTACACATCGGTATCCTTAACATCGAAAAACGAGCGCAGGTGGTAGTCCGTGCCCACCATATAGCCCCCATGCACGTGCACCACCCCTTTGGGCTTGCCAGTCGAGCCGGAGGTATAGAGGATAAACAGGGGGTGTTCGCTCTCGAGCGGGACGGCTTCGGCCTCGGGCTTATGTGACCACAACAACTGGTTAAAGTCGTGGAAGCGCGGGCCAGCCGGTACGGCTTTGCTGCGACAGAACCAGACCGTATGCACGTCCAGGTCTTCGGTGGCCGGTAGCACAATGGACTCGAGGTCTACCGGCCTGCCCCGGCGGAAGCTTACGTCTCCCGCAATGACCAGCCTGGCTCCAGCATCCACAATCCGTTCGCGCAGCGCCGAGACCCCCAGCCCGGCGTAGACCACCGAATGGACTGCCCCGATGCGGGCGCAGGCCAGCATGGCAATAACCCCCTCGAGGGTCAGGGGCATGTAAACAATGACGCGATCCCCGGTCTGAACCCCCAGGCTGCGAAGCCCGGTGGCGAAGCGCGAAACGCGATCGAGTAACTCGCCGTAGGTGAGCTTTTGCTCGTGGCCATCCTCGGTCAGGAAAACCAGGGCTACCTGGTTGCGCCTGGGGCCAAGTGCATGGCGGTCCAGGGCGTTGTAGGTGATGTTGGTCTGACCGCCCAGAAACCACTGGTGGTCGGGGAAGTTCCACTGAAGCACGGTGTCGAAAGGTCTGAACCAGTGAAATTTTCGGGCCTGCTGTCCCCAAAAACCCTCGGGGTTTTGCAGGCTCTGGGCATACTCGGCGGTGAAATCGGGGATATTCGCGTTTTGTCTCTGGCTGGCAGGGGCTTGATAGCGAATCTTTGACTTGAGTAGTTGCTCGAGTTCCATCGGGGCCTCCATCCGGGTTGATTCGTGGTTGACCTGGAGCGCTGGATTCGGTGGTGTTTATTTGCGAAAGCCTCTACCCTCGATTCCAGGCCCTGTCTCAGGGCTCGAGGGTGGAAAGATCGCCGGGATCTTCCCCCGATTCCTGCGCCTTGAGCAGCCGACGAATTATCTTGCCGCTTTTGGTTCGGGGAAGCTGGTCTCGAAACTCCACCTCGGTATGTATGCTGATGTTGCCCAGCTGGCGGCGCAGATGAGTTGAGAGTTTGGCTGCCAGAATTTCGCGCACCTCGAGGCCGGTCTCACGGGTTTTGAGCACCACATACACC
>NZ_CALMCQ010000362.1 GCF_937863175.1 uncultured Meiothermus sp.
CATGGGAAATAATCTCATACAGGCTCCAAATCGGGTCGCTTTTCACCATAGGCCGATCTTGACATAAACCCGCTGCGGCGCGCCTGCGTCCAAGGCTTTGGGCTTGACTTCCACCTCTACCAGGGCAAAGGGCGGCATCTTCCGTAGTTCCCAGGTCTGGCCCCGCAGGGCCTGGAGGGCCTGCAAGGCAAACTCCATCTGGGGGTCGCGGCTCCCCGAGTTGCGAATAAACCAGGCTCCCATCATCAAGAAAAACTCGAGCATCACCAGTGGAGCGAACAAAAAGATAGGCACCGGGATCTCATGCACCCGCACCCACAAATATACAAACCGAGGGCGAACCAGGCTCAGTTTCGTGAGCCAGCCAGACGGGGGAACTGCTCGAGACACGGCTACCATACTAATCTCTGCGTATCAGGCCGACGAGGGGCCAGAGCCCTTTCCCGACCCCTTAGACCACTTCGATCAAGACCTTCATAGGGCCCGAGATTTTAGATTCGCCATCGCTCACCTTGGCCACATCGCTGATCTCCACGTCCACCAACCGCCCCTCGGGCAGCTCGCCCTTGAGCATGTCGAGGATGCCTGCAATATCAATGCCCTGGGAGCTCAACTGTCGCTGGGCCTCAGGTGGGATAAAGTTGGAGGCGAACTTGGCCAGGGCTGCCGGAACATTGACCCTGACCTTGACATCCTCCCCTTCTACCACAATGCGGATCATCCTGGCGATGCCTCTGGCGGGGGGCGGGGTAGTGGCAACTGCGTAGGCATAACCTGCACTGGGGGAGGCCGTTTTGGGCTGCCCTGTGTCCATGGCCTCCAGCAGGCGGATGGCTTCATCCGCGGTAATTTTGCCTTCTTTGACCATCTCCATGATGCGCTTTTTGTCTTCCATACACTACTCCTTATCCGGTGGTGGGGATGGCCTGGCCGTACTGAGCCGACCACACTTGCAGGGTCAATCTGCCAATCTGCACGGTTATAGACACAGTACCCAGGTGCATGTCGGGCTGGATGCAGTGACAGACATACGCTGGAAGTGCCTAGAGAATTGCAAAGAAAAAAACTGTGGGCAGGGGGCCATGCGCCTTAGTGCGTTTACGCTGGTTTTTGGGTCGCCTGGCCGCTGTCCCCCGGCGGAGGGTTGATTTTGAAGAACCTCTGGTAGCCCTGCTCACAACCTACCTCGCCTTCACTTCCAGGTTGCCCATTCGGACGGTGACCTCGAGGGCGGCCTTGCCATCCCCCACCTGCCGTACTGCCGACCCTTCTGCGTAGGTGCGGCTAAAACCTCTGGTCTCCAGATTGCCCAGGCTCACCCCTGGGTTGAGTTTGACGCTGCTGCCAGCCAGCAGATCGAGCTCGGCGTTGCCCATCGAGACCCGCAGGCGGTGCTGGCCTTCGCGTAGCAGAAGCGTGCCGTCAATATTGCCCGCCGTGACCTCCAGGTCGAGGCCCTCCACCGCTTCCAGTTCGACATTGCCCGCCGCCACCCGGCCCTTCAGGTAACGAATGCCCTGCACCTCTACCTGGGCGGCCTTGCTGTCTACCTCGAGGCCCCAGCCCGGCGGGAGCCTAAGTTCCAGCGAGCCCACCCGGCCCAGCAGTCCACCCAAAAAACTGCTGCTCGCGATGCCAGGGGTCACTTCCAGATCGGCCCCTACAGGACGCATATCCACCTCACCTTCTACCTGCGGCATCTGGAGGCTGGGATCGAGCCGGGCCTCGAGCTGGCCGGCAGTCATTCTGACCTTCACCCAGCGCAACCCCTCGGGCTGCCACCCGGTTGGTGGTGGGGGCGCATACGGATCCTGGCCTGCCGACTCGTCCAGCGCCTCGTTGGCCTGACGGGCTGCCGCATCCCCCTCCTCGAGGGCGGCCAGCAAGAGATCGGCTTCCTGCCGGGTAATTTTGCCAGCTTGCAGTAGGGCCTGGATACGCTCTTGTTCAGACATAGGAGCCTCCGGTATGGGGTTCATGCTCAAACCTCTTCCTCTTTTT
>NZ_CALMCQ010000363.1 GCF_937863175.1 uncultured Meiothermus sp.
TTTTGTTTGCGACGGATTAACGTGGACAGCGTTATCGTCAGTCTGGTGCAGCGTTTCAATCCCCTTGCGGGGATTTTTGTTTGCGACAGCATACCCCGTTAAGTGCCGTTCTGTACAGGGGTTGTGAGGGGGGTATTTATGAGAAACTCGAGTTATCCACAGGTTGCCTGTGGATAACTGCGGAAAAAGTGGCGTTTGGTGCGATGGGTGCTTGCTTTTCTGCGCTTTGGCGTATGCGCGCAGTCAAGATTTGCCTTGTGCATCGTATATTTTAGCTTTCAAGGTGCGCTCCGGGAGAGGCCCGATGAAGCAGTATAGCATTTGGCGCAAAACATAATGGGGCTTTTGTGGAAAGCGATTCCTCAGGCGGTCAGACACTCCAACCTGGGGCTTATGGTGAACGCGAGGTGCGTTTGCCGCGTGGTTTTCTGTATACAAAAATAAGGTAACGGTTGTTGCAACGCGGTTGAACTAGAAAATCAGGAAGTCGGGGTTTTCCACTACCTGGCCCACACCCAACACCTCCACCTCGCCGCCAATGGGGTAGATGCGGAGGCTGTCCTGGGAGGGCTCGAGCTTCTTTTGCACCAATTTCTTGAGCTGCTGGAGCTGGGCCTGGTTCAGCCAACACTCGAAGACCGAGAGCTGCACCCGCTCGCCAAAACTCTTGAGGATGTTGGCCACCTTGACCCGGCGGCCATCGTCGGGGATGTCGTAGGCAATGGTGTAGAAGCGTTCGGCGGACATCCTACCTCCAGAGGTAGAAAGGGCTGTAGGATTCGCGGCCCAGCAGGGCGGCCTTGAGGCGGGCGGCCTGGGTCTCGATAAGCTCCTGGTAGGGCTTGCGGAAGCCTTTGGGGTGCTGGGTCTCCTGGGCAAAGCGGGCCTCGAGCAGGCGCAACAGGGTTTTGCGGCCTGTGTCGTTCAGGTAGACCCCACCATTGCGGGGTTCGGCGTGCTGCGACGGGGTCAGTTCCCCGCGCAAAAAAGCCCTAACCACCACGGCATCTACCACAGGCACCCGGAACTCCTCCATCAGATCGAAGGCCAGGGCCGGTGCCCGGCGGCCCTCTGCGTGCAGCAAGCCCAGCTCGGGGTGCAGGCCCGCAAGCTGCAAAGCCAGCAGGGTGCGGCCCAGCAGCACCGCGTAGCCATACGAGAGGGCGGCGTTCACGGCGTCGGCTGGGGGGCGGCGGTTGCGCCCATAGAAGCCGTAGGGGGAAAGCACGTTTTGCAACCCGGCGAAGTAGGCCCGCGCCGCGCTGCCCTCCACCCCCCGTAGCCCGTCCAGGCTTTGGGCCAGGGGCAGGGCTTGCAGGGCGGCCTGTAGTTCCTGGGGCGGCATCGGAGCAGGGGCCTGGCGGGAGAGGCGCTCCAGCAGGGTCAGGCCAGAGCGCAGCTTGCCTTCCAGAAAGCCCTGGGCCAGAACCAGCGGCGAATTTTGGGCCAGGAGCTGCGCCCGCAGCACCTGGGGGGAAAACCCCTGCGGCGCGGTGGCCTGCCCGTATAGCTGACCCTCGAGGCTGGCATACAGCACCGGAACCCTCTGGCGCAGCAAAAAAGCCAGGGCCGGGGTAGTCAGGCGCACATTGCCCCAGACCACCACCGCCCGCACTTTGCGGGCTTGAAGTTGGGCCAGGATCTGCTGGTCGAGCTCCACCAGCAAGCGGCCCTGGCGCAGGCGGAGGGTGGCGGACTGCTCGGTGAGGTGGAGGGTCACGAGAGCGAAATGGGTTTGAACTCTACCTCGGGTAGTTTTCCGCTCTGCGTTAGTGTTTGCAACACCTCGCTCAGTTCGCTGGCGAGTTTATCCCTGGGCGGGGTGAAGCCGTGGGCAAAGACCGACTCGTTGCGCGAGTTGGCCAAGCCGATCACCTTATTGGCCTTGACCGACAGGACAGCCTCATCGCCAAGCACCCTGAGCAACAAAAAGGCGCTGATAAAGTCTAGGGCGTTCTTTCGCTCCAGGTTATCTTCCGCCTTCAGGTTCACATTTTTTCGCTCGTTCTGGTAGGCAGCCTGGAGGGCCTCGAGACTGGTCTGAGCCGCTTCAGAAAGCCTCGCGTAGTCAGGTTTAGCTGTATCAAAGCCCCTCAAGGCCAGCCGGTGCTGCAGGAAAAACTCTAGACTCCGATAGCTAAGCAATGCCGCCTCGGCGGTGCGACCAGAATTAAGCCGCCTATCGGCCATAAAGCTTAGCGCGGCAAGAGTCCAGGCAACCTTAATGCGGTCTGCCAGTGGTGCAATATCTTTCTCCTTGCTAGTAAGGGCATTGGTTAGCTGGTTGATGGCCTCGAGGCCCTGCTTATGAGCTTGAATTGAGGTCTGGTGCTTGACCAGTGGGCTTTGGCGGTGGGGGTGATTTTGCAGCAAATCCAGCAGTTCGGAAAGTCTTTCCCCTGCCTGCTGAAATTGAGCTGCATCTAGCATCTTGTAGGCGCACGACAGAATCGCCTCCGGGCTATTAGCGCGATCTTCTTGTTTTGAGGCTTGCCTAAATAGCTCTTCCGCCCGAAGAAAATCGCCTTGCGCGTAGGCTTCTCGAGCACGATGGTAAAGCCAGTCGGGAACAACATCGCGGGGGTTCTCGAGGCGCTTCAGGTACTCCGTTCCAGCTACTGGACGACGAAGCTGGTCGTCGTATTCTTCATTGTCCACGTAGTAGACATGTGCCGTGCGGCCCTCCTCGGCTAGCGAGAAAGCAAACATCGCAAGCCCAGCAACCATGGCCTTGGTGCCGCCCGTCGGGTCAAAAGCGATAGGAGCCGTAGGGTCTAACCGGTCTATCTGCTGACGAACCTGCTTGTAAATGTCTTCCGGTTCGCTGCGTCCTACCTGAAGGGTCTTGATCCGATCCACCCCCCAGCCCAGTTCCTTTTCAATCCGCTCGCAGAGTTTCTCGGTATCCTTGGTGTGCAGCAAATACACCCTTGTGGCATTTATGGCCCGAGCGGAAAGAATTACCGGCTCGGGAGCTGTTCCCACGGTATGAAA
>NZ_CALMCQ010000364.1 GCF_937863175.1 uncultured Meiothermus sp.
CCGGCCCTCACGCCCATGCACCGCCGAGCGACTGCTGAGCGTGAGTAAGCCGGGGGAGATAGCCGAGAGCGAGACTCCCCAGACCCCGCTCAGGATGAAGAGCAGGATGGGCGACTGCGCATGGGGGGCTACCAACAGGGCCAGCAGCCCGACCCCACCCCCGATCAGGGTCACGATCCCCATACCGAGCCGTTGCGAAAGATATCCCCCCAGGCTCTTACTGAAGCTCTCGGCCAGCAGGTGGATACTCCAGGCGGTGCCGATCACAGCCAGCGTGAACCCCAGATTGGCCCCGTGGATTGCCAGATAGCCAGCAAAAAACCCACTGCGTACCCCCTCGAGCAGACCCCAGGCCAGTATCAGCCGTAACACCGGTGACAATCCCTTGAGGCGCCAGGGCAAATACTTTTGCAACCTCATACGCACGGCTTAGAGTATACCTGTGCGAATCTCGGTGGTGATTCCGGCCCGGAATGAAGAACAGTTTATTGTGGGGTGTCTCGAGGCCCTTGGGCGCCAGACGCTGCAACCGTACGAAATAATTGTGGTGGACAATGGTTCAAGCGATCGTACGGGTGAACTTGCACGGGGCATGGGGGTCAGGCTGGTTCGCTGTCCAACCCCCGGCGTAGCGGTAGCGCGTCAAGCGGGTCTGGAAGCGGCCAGCGGCGACTGGGTGGCCACCACCGATGCCGATAGCAGGCCGGTAGTGGGCTGGCTCGAGGCCCTGCGACCCCACATGGAAACCAGTGTGGCCCTCTACGGCCCCCTGCGCATGTTTGGACTTCCAGCCTGGCAGGAAGAACTTACCGAACTGGGGTATGGAATCTTTCTAAAGACCATGATGTTGCTGGGCAGGCCCAACCTGGCTGCTGCCAACATGGCTTTTGATCGGCTGACTGCGCTGTCGGTGGGGGGCTACCCGATGGTGGAGGCTCGAGAGGACGTGATTCTGGGCTGGAATCTGAAGGCCAAAGGCCGGGTGCGCTATGTGAGAGACGCACTGGTACTAACCGCATCCCGGCGGGTCAGGGGCGGCTGGTTCAATTTCTTGATGCAACAGGCCAGGAACCTTAGCGGGAATTCGTCAGGCTACTTTGCGGCAGACGGGGGAAAGGAATCTTGAGGCGGCGCGGCTCAAACTCCACCAGCCGGGTGGCTTCGTCATAGACCGCTACAATCTGCTCGGCTACACGGTGGGCTGTACGGCGGTCGGCAAACTGGCGCGCACTCACGCTAAAACGCTGCCAGAGGTTTTCATCTAACAGCAGCTCGAGGGCCTTTTGAGCCATGGTCTGGTAGTCGCCGGGCTGCACCAGATAGCCGCTGCTACCCACATCCACCCCTTGCAGGGCACCCTCGGCCCCCACCACCACGACCGGCACGCCTACGGCCTGAGCCTCCCAGATCACCAGCCCCTGGGTCTCGGTCTCGCTGGCAAACAAAAAGAGCTCGGCCATCCGGTAATAGCCGCCAATTTTCTCATACGGCACCGGCCCTACAAAGGTGACGTGCTCACCTACCCCCAGACGGTGGGCCAGTTGGGTCAGTTCCTCCCGATCGGGCCCCATCCCGACCAGCGCCAAGTGGGCGTCGGACTCCTTGCGAATCTCGGCCAGGGCACGAATCACCACATCCACGCTCTTTTCCCTGCCCAGCCGCCCCACATGCAGCAGACGGCGTTTGCCCGAAGGCCAGGGCGAAACCGGGTCGGGGGCAGCCTGCAAGATATCGGTGTCTATACCCGTCGGGATCACCTTAATCTCGCGCTCGATCTCGTAGCTTTCGGCCAGTTTCTTGACCGGATCGGTGGGAGCAATCACCACGTCGGCGCGGTTGTAGAAGGCCTGGCAGACCTTTTGCATAATGCCCATGTATTTGTCGAGCATGGCCACGCCGGGGATGTAGTGGGCATATTTTTCCAGGTGAGTGTGAAAAGTCGAAACATGGGGCAGGCGGTTGCGGTAGGCCAGCCGCGCACCCCAGATTCCGATAAAGAGCGGGGTATGGGTGTGGAAAATCTCGAACTCGGTGGGGAGCAAACGGCTGCTGGGCATGGCCAGGCGCTGATTTTCGAAAAAAGGATAGGCCACGCTGGGCACCCGCACCACCCAGTCCTCGCGGGGGTCGGCGTCGGGCATCTCGGGGGCCAGCACCCAGGCCTCGTGTCCCATGCGGCGCAGCTCGCGCTTAAGCAGGTAGACACTGGTCGCGACCCCGTTTGGGCCAGGCAGATAGGCGTCGGTGAACAGGCCGATGCGGTAAAGACGCACGGGTCTATGTTAGCACAGCCATCAATTGGTTCCTCCGAGGTGGGCTTTGTACGTCATAAACCCAGATCTGTACAGATATTTTAGTATTTGGGTGGGGGGTTGCGGAAGCCCTCGAGCCACCCCTTGAGTATGATGCCCGCCCCGGCCAGCCCCCGCCGGTGGAGCCTGACCCAGAACAGTCCAAGGCTATTTAACATCCAGAAGGTCTTGCCCAACAGCCCGTAAGCGTCGGAGCGAATCAGCCAGGCCCGGTTGCGGGCCTCGAGAAAAAACTGCTCGTCTGTGGCGGTTAGGGCCGAACTAAAGGGGTCGCGGGTCTTGTGGACTACCACGCTGTCTTTCACCAGAAAGCCCAGACCCCTTCGTAGCAGCCGGCCGCTATACTCCAAGTCGTCGTTCCAGAGAAAGTAGGCCTTGGTCGGCAGGGGGTGTTGCAGAACCGCCGAGCGCCGAACCAGCATCGAGGCATAGGTACCAAAGCGGATCGGAACCATCTCATGGCCCCAGGCCTTGAGGATCAGGCCGGGATGTCTCAGGTCGGGCCAGGGGAGGCCCATGGGGTGGGTTCGACCGTCGATCCAGGTCAGCCGGCTCAGAAGCACACCGGGCTCCTGGCCCAGACAGTGGGCGCGTTCCAAGCCCCTCATAAGCCGGCCCAGGCTATCGGGCTGGGGGTGGGCGTCGTCATCCAGCAACCAGATCCAGTCGTACTCGAGGCCCCGGGCCATCTGTAGACCATAATGAAAACCACCCGCCGCACCGGTGTTTTCCGGCAGGCGCCGGTACTCAACCTGGGGAAAATGCTGTTGCACCATCTCTCGGGTGCCATCGGTGGAGGCGTTATCTATAATCAGAATCTGGGCAACGGGATAATGCTGCTTTAACAGCGCCGTCAGGCAGTCCCGTAAAAGCTGCTTTCGATTGTGGGTAACCACCAGCGCAAGAATAGAAGCTTTCATAAAAGGTCTAAGTCGAAGAGCCCTGCAGCTGCCGAGCAAGGGTAGCCCCGATCTCCTCTGCAATCACCGGCAAGGCTCCCCCGGGGCCGCTACGCTCCAGGCCCTCTTGCCGGGCTTCTTCGCGGGCCAGGGGATCGAGCATATACCGGCCAACTGCTTGGGCAATAATACCAGCATCTGCTTCAACCAGACAAAGGGCCTTTCCCAGCAGCCGGCTTTGCCGGAGAGCAAAGGGCCTGATGTACTGTGGCCCCGTGGTGGCAAAGGCCACCAGCGGGATCCCCATCGCTGCGGCCTGTTCGTTGGCGAAGCCAGCCGTGCCAACGGCCAGCTGGCTCAGGTGTAAAATGGCCGAAAAAGCCCCCCTGAGCAGCCAGACCTTATGAGGACCATGCCGCGCAAGCGCGGTCTGCTCGTCCACTACCTCAAGCTGCCAGCCCTCGGCTAAAGGGAGGTCGGAAAAATCTGCCGCCCAGGCCACCAGCGCTTGCATCTGGGGCAGCAAGGAGGCGCTTTGCAGCATTATGGGCAGGCTGAAGCGCCGGTCATCGCGGCTTCCGGGCAGCAGCGCCAGTACCGGCCGGCCATCCAGCAGTTCGCTCAAGTCACGCTCGGGCGCTGTGAGGGTGTCCAGGGCCATGCTGCCCACAAAACGCGCTTTGTGCATCCCCAGCTGGTGGGCACGTTCCTGGCTTAGCCGGTCTCGCACATAAACAGCCTGCACAAAGCGGTGCATCCAGCGCTCACAGAAGATATAGTCTTCCACCGGGAACTGGTTAATCTGCTTCAAGCGGTCCCAAAGGCTGCGCCCGGCCCAGTAGTGGTGCGATATCAGCGGCTGAAGGTGAAACAAAGGCAGCCTGCCCCAGTCCGAAGCCAGGCAGCCCACCAGCAGAGCAAAGGCATCGCCTACCACGGCCACACCCCTGAGCTGCCGCCTGGCCACCTGGGCGGCGCGCATCTGCCCTAACGCCTCGCTGACCAGACCTGCTCTGAGGTCGGCAATAAGGTTTTCCAGGCTGTTGAAAGGGAAGCCGCCCGACGGCATCTCGCAGCGCGGGCCAAGAATTTCACCAACCCGGCCCTCGTACCGCCTACCGGCCCCCACTAGCGGTAAGGCAGCCAGTGACAGGCCGTCGAGATGCTTGCACAGAGTTGCGCCTATCAGGTCTTCGGCGTTGCCATTGGAAACTATTAGCAGATCGGTCATGCGGACTTAGCCTGGACAGAGCTCAAGGTGGTCTCTATGGCTATGCTGACCGCTTTGGCCTGAGTGGAAAGGGGAAGGTAGGCCTGCGGCTGGTGCAGGGCCAGGGTCTCGTCTGGGGGCAGGTGAATGAAGCCGGTGGGAACGCCCTGTGGCAGCCAGGCCAGGGCCAGAAACATGACCTGGTTGCACAGATAGGTTCCGGCGCTGTTGCTCAGGAGGCCCGGGATGCCCTCCCTGCGCCACTCGCTCTGGATCATCCGCAAGGGTAGCCTGGAAGCCAGCGCCAGCGGGGCCTGGAGCAAAATGGGCTGGTCTTGCGGCCTGGCACCGGCGTTGTCGGGAGTCTCGAAGTCCAGCAGATTCACCGCCAGGCGCTCGATAGAGAGCAAGGGACGGTTTACCGCAAGGCCCAGATGGACTGCCGCAACGGGCTGGTAGACCCGGTAGAGCCTCGCCAGCTCCTCTGGAGCATGCCGGGTGTCCACCGGCAGACGGGCTTTAATGATCTGGTGGTTTTGCAGATGCTCGGGTAGGAGCTCGAGGATGGCGCTGCTGGGGTTGTGGGACAGACCGGCAAAGGGCTCAAATCCCGTGACCAGAAGATTCACCCCGCTAGTTTATATCACCCGGCGCGATAAACTAAGTTACTCCCCCTGGGCATGGCCCGGGTGGAAGAGTGTCTTATGTGGACTGCAACCTTTGTATGATTGTGACGGCGGAGTCTATTTGCAACCGTTACCTGCCCGGCCTGCCCCAGGTCGCCAGAGCGATAATTTTTGCTCAGGCCGAAGGCCCACGGGTCTTGCTCTGCCCCCAGGAGCGGCTAAGCCTGTATGCCGAACTGGGCGCGCTGGGGGTCTCGGCTTATCTGAACCCCGGCTTGGAGGCGGTGGGGGAAGCAGAGGTCGTGGTGATGAGCTACCCGCAAGCCCTGGGGGTCTTTCCGGCCCAGCCCCAGGACTGGCGGCTGGTGCTCGAGGTCAGTCGCCGCTATCTGCGCCACGACCTGCTGGAGCGCCTTTATCGGATGGGCTATCTGCGCGAGGAGGACTACCGTGTCCAGGGCGACCGGATTGAGCTGGAGGGGCTCAGCCTGGAGTTTTTTGGTGACGAGCTCGAGACCATCAGAGTGGAAGGCGAGACCCGGAAACGCCATATCCTGACCGCCCGCCAGGGC
>NZ_CALMCQ010000365.1 GCF_937863175.1 uncultured Meiothermus sp.
ACGGTCGGCGAAAAAAGCGTCTCCCTTCGGTCGGGTTCTAACCGAATCTGGTATTACTCCGTCAAAGATCCCAACCTGAGCCCTGCCCATCTCCTTTTAGGGGTTTGTGTTGCCGGGGCTCTACTGCCAGGCCTCTGCGGGTAGCGCAAATTGCTAACCTGGAGACACCTGGCTTTGCGCCATGAAGAGCTGTGGGAAGGGCAATTTGCTCCATCACCGCCCGGCTTCGACTCCCTCGAGGACACCCAGCAATTGCATAGCCGCTTCTTCGGGGGCGAGTTCGCCGTGGGCAACTCTGGCAATCAAGTCCAGGCCTTCGCGGGTTTTGCGGCGGCCCCACTCCTGGATCACGCTCTCGACCTCGAAGCGGGCCCGCTCGAGCCGGTCGTCCTCGAGCAGGTTGTGCTCGAGCAGGTGCTGATAATGCGCTTCCAGACCCTTAAACAGCTCGGGAATGCCCTCGGCTTTGGGGGCCACGGCAGTCAGGACAGGCGGCTTCCAGCCCGCCGGACGCGGAGCGGCCAGCTCCAGCGTGGTCTTGAGTTCCTGCACGATCCGCTCTCCCCCAGGCAGGTCAAACTTGTTGACCACGAACAGGTCGGCAATCTCCATCACCCCGGCCTTGAAAGCCTGTACCGAGTCTCCGGCGGCAGGGGTCAGAATTAACACCGTGGTGTCGGCCACGCGGGCGATATCCACCTCGCTCTGCCCAACGCCGACCGTCTCGACAAAGATCCGATCAAAGCCAAAGGCTTCCAGCAAGGCCAGGGTCGCCACGGTAGCCCCGGCCAGCCCGCCCAGAGCGCCCCGGCTGGCCAGCGAGCGAATGTAAACGTTCTTGTCCTGGTGATGGCGCATCATGCGGATGCGGTCGCCCAGAATGGCCCCGCCGGTAAAGGGGCTGCTGGGGTCTACGGCCAGTACCGCCACGGTCTCGCCTTGCTTGCGGGCCTCTTCGATCAGCCGGTCGGTAAGGGTGCTTTTACCCGCCCCAGGGCTGCCGGTCAGGCCCACCACCCTGGCATGGCCGCGCCCGCGCAGTTGCCGCAGCAGGGCCTGTCCTTCGGCGTACCCCGACTCCACCAGGGTAATGGCCCGGGCCAGGGCCCGCAGGTCTTGGGCCAGAAAACGCTCGTAGAGGCTCATGGGGCCAGTGTATCGCGATTTTTGCCCGTATTGCCCTTACTTCTGGGAAAAAAAATGCGCCCTGCGCAGCATCTGTACTCGAGCCCAGGGTTCCTTCAAGGGACAGTTCCAAGCTGCGCTGGGTTAAGGTTGTCAAAACTGTAAAGCCCATCAACCAGCCCGAATGGTCCCTGGCGCAGTACCCAACTGTATACCG
>NZ_CALMCQ010000366.1 GCF_937863175.1 uncultured Meiothermus sp.
ACAGGCCACCCAGCCCGCAGGCCGCCCAGAAGCTCGTGGCGGATGCAACTGCGGCCCTGGGGGGTCTCGAGGTGCTGGTAAACAACGCTGGCATCACCCGCGATACCCTGCTGATTCGGATGAAAGATGAAGACTGGGATGCCGTTATCCAGACCAACCTGAGCGCCATTTTCCACACCACCCGCGAGGCCATTAAGCTGATGATGCGCTCGAGGTGGGGCCGGGTGATCAACATCAGCAGCGTGGTGGGGATTCTGGGCAACCCTGGCCAGTCCAACTATGTAGCGGCCAAGGCGGGCCTGATCGGGTTTACCAGATCCGTTGCCAGGGAGTACGCCACCCGTGGCATCACGGTTAATGCCATTGCGCCCGGCTTCATCGAGTCGGACATGACCGCCAAGTTGCCCGAGAATGTGGTGGCGGAGTACCTCAAGCAGATTCCAGCGGGGCGGCTGGGCCGGCCTGAGGAGGTTGCTAAGGCGGTGGCTTTTCTTGCTTCTGACGATGCGGCCTATATCAATGGACAAACCCTGTGTGTGGATGGGGGTATGACCCCGCACTAAAAATATCGAGCCCAACAAAACCAGGCCCCTATGCCGGTTTTGATGTGGTAGAATCCCGCACGGTGGAGTAAACCCCGACCGATGGAGGTTAAAGCTATGGTTATCCTGGACGATGTAAAAGAAGTAATTGTAGACAAACTGGGTGTTGACGCGGACAAAGTAGTGCCCGAAGCCCGCTTTATCGAAGACCTTGGCGCCGACAGCCTCGATACCGTAGAACTCATTATGGGCCTCGAGGACAAGTTCGGCCTGGAAATCTCTGATGAAGACGCAGAAAAGATTCGCACCGTGCAGGATGCGATCAACTTCATCCAGGGCAAACAAGCCTGATCATTCACGGTGGTTGAGTAACGTTGTGTCGCTGATGTAGAGGTTGACTCCAGATCTGCGCAAAGCTAGCTACACACAGTAAAACCGTAGTGCTGAGAGCGCTGGTCTCCAGTTTTGACTTACCCGGTAGACACAGAGCCCTGCGGGGTGCTATCTTGAGGCGTCTGGGAGTTTTCTGAGGTGGCCCATGTTGTTTCGCCCGCGTGTCTGGCTATGGTAGATGCTTACTCCATGGCCTGAGAAGGGGGCCGATGATTTTTGGGTAGTTCAGCGCCTTAGTCCTGGGCCGGGCTATGTACTGTAGCAGGGGCTGCCCGTGGTAAGGAGCAGTATGCAAAAAGGCAAAGTAAAGTGGTTCAATGCAGAAAAGGGCTATGGCTTCATTCAGCGTGAAGATGGAGAGCCAGACGTATTTGTACACTACAGTGCTGTCCAGTCCCGTGGCTTCCGCACCCTGAACGAAGGCGATGTTGTCACCTTCGAAATTGAGCCGGGCAAGAATGGTAAAGGCCCCCAGGCTGCCAATGTAAACGTGGTGGAAACAGCCAGGCGTTTTTAGTTTTCGGGTAGCTGTGCAAGGGCAGACCAGTCTTCGGGAAACCGAGGGATTGTGGTTTTACTTTCTCGGCACATAGGCGTAGTCCTTCTGGTTTGTTCAGGTGCCCTGGGTAACGGTACAAGTAAGTTAAGGATGAGATGCACCCGCGATTGCACAAAAATGCATAGAGTGTGCGTATAACGGCTGCGTATATCGGGTTTTGAAGAGCGCCCATACGTGACTTTATACACAAAAGCTGGGTTGCAAATTACAACGCAAAACAACGACTGCGAATACAATCAAAGCAAGCTATGAAAGTCTCTGTGCATCTCGACCTCCTGCCCGTCACGGCCGATTCAGCTCCAGTTGTTCACAGCCTGTACTTAAACTGTCCTACCTATATAGCCTTAATTGGGGGCGATACGCCCACCCTCAACGATATTGGCCGCGAACTCGAGACCCTGCGCCACGACACCCGGCGGCAGGCCTTGTTGCTGCTGCAGGAAGATCATGTGGTGGGTTTTCTGGACTATAAGGTGGCCTATCCCGATTTGCACTCGGCGACCATCAGCCTGCTGCTGATAGATGAAAGCTTGCAGGGGCGGGGGCTGGGTAAGGCAGCCGTTGAGCAGCTCGTGACCCTGCTCAAAGGCCGTATGGATCGGCTCTACGCGGTGGTGTATGGCAACAACGAACAGGCCAGGCGCTTCTGGGAAAAGGTGGGTTTCAACCACCTGCGCGACAGCGGCCCCACTCTGAGCTGGTACTTGAAGCCCTTGAAATAGTTCGGGGGCTAAAGAACCAACCCTAGCATCTCCCTGGAAGCTAGAATGTTGTGGCCGGTCGCTGGGCAGGATTAAGTGCGCCCACGATAGAAATTTTGGTAATGTCTTCGGATGAGATGCAGTATTGGGGTTTGCTTCGGCGCAGCTCCGCTGTGAGCCTCCCAACGCACTGCGACCCCTAACCAGGAGATACTACCCGGCCAGAACATGAGCCTGGGGTAAGGGTGTTTTAGTCCTGGGAATACCCGTCTTTGGCAGGTGCGTTTTCACCCACATAGCGAAAGCGTGGCATCGGTTTACCGTCAACCTCCACATCTTCTAGAAACATAGCCAGTGGACGCACCCACAGGGTTTCGGGCTCGATGCCGTGGCGGGTTTCGTAGACCACAAACCACTCTTCGGTTTCCGAATGCCGGGCCAGGCCATGCACCCAGTAGTGATCGCCCTTATAGTGTTGGTACAGACCTTCTTGCAACTGCATCCCACACCTCGCTAACCTGGAACCACTCCCGGATATCTTTACACAAACTGCAGTCGAAAGACCAGAGCTTTCCTGCGCTCAGTTCCAGTAGGGCCGTACCGATTCCAGCATACGCCCGGTGACCTGGCGGTTGCGCCGCTCGATTTCGGGCTTCCGGGGGATTTCTGAGTAGCAGTCTTGAGGGTCGAGCAGGGTGTGGGTGAGGAAGTGGCCGAGCTGGGTTCCCCAGTGCCGGAGCCAGGGTTCGGGTAGATGGTCGGGCAGGGGCAGGTCTTGCAGCACCAGATAGAGCATGGCCCAG
>NZ_CALMCQ010000367.1 GCF_937863175.1 uncultured Meiothermus sp.
CGCACCGAGTTCCACCAGAGTGTGCCGGTTCCGGGTTCCGCCCGCGAGCGGCTGGATACCGTTGGGATGCAACGGGTACACCGCTTGGAAGTTCCGGCCCGAGGGCGGCTCGAGCTGCTTCCGGGTCGGTTTCACCTGATGCTTTATGGTCTGCGCGAGAAGCGCTCGGCACCGCTGAGAGAGGGCGAGTCGGTAAGAATTACCCTGCTCCTGGAGGGTGGGGGGCGCTTCAACATGGTGGCCCCGGCTCAGATGCGCTAGGGGGACTGCGGCCAGGCCACCTGTGTTTCGAGTCCCAACTCCTGGACTGGTGGGGCCAGAGGCAAGCAGTTCATTCTCAAGCCACAGAGGCAGACCAACCGCGGGAGTTGCTCTGGAGCGGCTGGGCTCGGGGTTTTCATCACGTACTGGTTTTCTGGTTCAATCAGCGTATACACGGCCTGGCGGCGTGGTGGTCGGTAAGGTATTTCTCGAGGCTGGTGTTCTGACCGCCTGCAAAACTCAGGGTCAGGTTTTCGCCCAGAATGCAGTTGCGGTTGGCATCGTTGAGGGTGCCCTTGAACTCGGCGGACTTGCCATCGAACTGCACACTGCCCCTGGAGAAGGTGATGAAGAGCGGATCGCGGCGGAACTCGGTGGCCTCGAAGCTCAGGGCAAAGGTTTTCTTGAGGTTGCCCAGCGAGGCGCTGGCCCGCATGTTGTTGGCCAGAATGCTGGCGAAGTTACCGCAGCGAGCCCGCACCACATTGCCGCTGGTGGTCACATCCCAGACCAGGTTCACGGTCTCGCCACCCGCCCTGGCCATAATTTCCCCTCTGGTGGTAATGTTGCTGCCGATGTTCCACTCGAGGTTCCTGACCTCAATCAATCGCCCGGCTCCTGCTTTGTCCAGAAAGGCTGCCACCTTCATCTGGTCGGGCAGATCCAGCACCTTGCGCCCGCTCACACAGCGGCTATCGGGAAAGGTGCTGGTCCGATTGAGGCTGGCTACCTCGACACTGCCCACCCGAATCGAACCCACCAGCCGGGTGGGGGCCTCGAAGAGGGCCTCGTTGCTGGCGCTGTAATGCCCCAGCACCGTAGCCGAGGCCGTTCCGCTGGTGGAGCCGTTCCAGTCCAGCAGCAGCTCTGCGGTCTGGCCCTGGGCGGTACGCCAGCGCACCAGATAGTCGTCGCTATCGGTGCGCACGCAGCTTCCACTGGTGCAGTCCCAGCTACCTCTGACCAGCCGGGTTTCGGTGGCCTGCACCGTGACCCCTCCCCCCGGCGCTTCCACCATGGCCGCGCTGGAGCCCCCCAGTCCGGGCAGTCCCAACAAGCGACCCAGGTCAATGCTGACCGGCGCGTTCAGGTTGCCGAGATAGCCCGCCAACTCCCCTGGAAGACTCTGCATCACCTTGCTGGCGCTGTCATCAAAGCTCTTGCTGGCCCCCGAACTCTCTGCCGGAGTGGCGGTTGCACTGCCTCCACCAGGAGGGTTATCGTTCGCCGTTAAATCACCACAGCCTGCCAGCAGAACAGCTACGGCCAACCCCAGCAAAAAGTTGTATTTCATAGGGTTCCCCTTCCTTACCCAAGGAAAATACCCCGGCAGCCCTTCAGATGCGGCTCATGTTTTTGTGACCGCCTTTAGCCGTGCTTAAGTATTTGAGTAGCTTCACCGATGGCGGGGTCAGCATCGGCAGCGAGGGGGTCGAGCGATCCATCCTTTTTTGCAGCTCTCCTCTGGGCTGCTACCGGGCCGACTTTCCAGATGGCCTACCTACACATCAGTGTATAACTCGTCAAGTGTAGCCAGGAATAAGGTACACGTTTTTGTGGGTGTCTCAGATCTTGATATACACATACAGAGATTTGACCCTTCGCTTCATACTCGGAAACGGGAGGCAAGACCATGTCCAAACTCACCCCCGAGATGAAGCTGGAAGCTGAAAAACTCCGCCGTGAATGGGAGACCAACCCCCGCTGGAAGGGCATCCAGCGCGACTATACGCCTGAAGATGTGGTGCGTTTGCGCCCCAGCATACTTCCCGAGCAGACCCTGGCCAGGGTGGGGGCCGAGCGGCTGTGGGAGCTGCTGCACAGCCGCCCGTATGTCAACACCTTTGGCGCATACACGGGTGCGCAGGCCGTGCAGATGGTGAAGGCTGGCCTCGAGGCCATCTACCTTTCGGGATGGCAGGTCGCCGGCGATGCCAACCTGGGCGCCCAGACCTACCCCGATCAGTCGCTCTACCCCGCCAACTCGGTTCCGGCGGTGGTCAAGCGCATCAACAACGCCCTGACCCGCGCCGACCAGATCGAGCGCAGCGAGGGTAAATCGGAGCGCTACTGGTACGCCCCCATCGTGGCTGACGCCGAGGCTGGGTTTGGCGGCCCCCTGAATGCCTTTGAGCTAATGAAGGGCATGATTGAGGCCGGGGCCGCCGGGGTGCACTGGGAAGACCAGCTCTCCAGCGAGAAGAAGTGCGGCCATCTGGGCGGCAAGGTTCTGATTCCCACCCAGCAGCACATCCGCGCCCTCAATGCGGCCCGTCTGGCGGCGGATGTGGCGGGGGTGCCCAGCGTGATTATCTGCCGCACCGACGCCGAGTCGGCCACCCTGCTCACCAGCGACATTGACGAGCGCGACCAGCCCTTTGTCAAGAACGGCAACCGCACCCCCGAAGGCTTCTACCACCTCCGCAACGGCATCGAGCCCTGCATTGCCAGGGCCCTGGCCTACGCCCCCTACTGCGACCTGATCTGGATGGAGACCAGCACCCCCGACCTCGAGCAGGCCCGCAGGTTCGCCGATGCTGTGCATGCGCAGTTCCCCGGCAAGATGCTGGCCTACAACTGCTCGCCCAGCTTCAACTGGAAAAAGAACCTCGACGACGCCACCATCGCCAACTTCCAGCGCGAGCTGGGGGCCATGGGCTACAAGTTCCAGTTCATCACCCTGGCCGGCTGGCACAACCTCAACTACCGCACCTTCGAGCTGGCCAAGGGCTACAAAGAGCGCGGCATGAGCGCCTTTGTGGAGCTGCAACAGCTCGAGTTCGCCGCCGAGAGAGAGGGCTTTACCGCCGTCAAGCACCAGCGCGAGGTGGGCGCGGGCTACTTTGATGAGGTGCTGATGGCCATCACCGCCGGACAGGCCTCTACAGCGGCCCTGGTGGGCTCGACCGAGGAGGCCCAGTTCCATTGAGGCGTTGGAATAACCCAAGACGGCAGCGAAGTTGCTTCCTGCCGTCTTTAGCTTTATGAGCCTGCTTTCGACGACCTAAAGCCGTACTGCCTGGCTTGCTCTAATAAACGTACGGCTTGCCGGGCCTGTTTGTAAGAGATGTGTCCCCTTTTCACAAAAATACCTAAGCCAAAAATCAGTTTGCGCTCCCAACCTGCAAAATGACCACGTTCTTTTGCCCACCGCGCCAGCTCAAACCACAAGTCCGGGTCTGTAGCAAGTACCAGCTTAATCCTGGCTTGGTCTTCTGGGGCAAGCTCATTCTGCTGAGATGACGTGTTCCTAGTCGGTCTTGATGGTCTAAGGGAAGTGTGGCCTTCAACCACACCGTCTCTCGACTGGGGCGGTAAAGTGTCGGAGGCAAAGTCGGAAGAATCAACAATTTGATTTTGAGCGCTGCCACCTGCAGATGGGTCGCTTCGCAGCGGCTGGTTATTCTCAACACTCATTACTTGCATTGTCTTCAGGTGGGATTCAACTTCAGTGTTGATGGGCATGTTACTCGATAATGTAGTTTGGGGTGTTGATTCCGCGCCAACTTCTAAGGTCACGCCAAGCTCTTTTAGCTCGCTGAACAGCCATTCCATTGTAGTGATTGGATCGCGATAGTAGCTACTTCCTCTAATACGAATGAACTGCCAACCCAGGCGCTCGAGGATCCGCTGGCGCTCCAGATCCTCCTCCCACTTTTCCGGAGGGTGGAAACGGTCGCCATCGCACTCCACAGCAATCCGCTTGCCGGCACCCTCGACCACCAGGTCAATGCGGTAGGCGCCAACCGGCCACTGGGCTCGCACACGGTATCCAGCGCGGGCCAGGTGTTCTAACACCTCTCGCTCAAAGGGCGACTCGGTCTTGGCACCCTCTACTTTGAGCAGCTCGAGGGAACGCTCAGGATTCAGTGCGTGCTCGATCAGCAAGCGGCGGAGGTCGCCAGGTTTGAGGTCAACTGCCGGGTCAAGTGAATACACCACCCACATCTGATCCCTGGCCCGGCTGGCTGCCACATTGAAGCGCTGCCGCCAGAGGTCGGCATCGCGAAGGGGCAAAGGAGTTCCCTCGCTCACATCCACCAAAGACAAGAACATCACATCGCGCTCATCTCCCTGGAATTGCCCGGCGTTCCCGCACAGCAAGCGGCGGTCTTGCCATTCGACTGGAGAAATCTCCTGGCGCAACATCTGTTCGATCAGCAAAGCTTGATCCTCTCCAACCATCGAGATGACACCCATGGTTTTACCGGCATACATTGGGTCGGCGATGCAGCGCTTGATTATGTCCCCGATTTCCCTTGCTTCAACTGGGTTGCGATCTCCCTCACGGTAACCGTTTACTCGAATAGCCCGAACAGCAGGTTTCAGGTGGGAGTGGCCCGACTCGCGCAGGGGGTTGATCCGCCCGTTGTAGCAAAGCATATTGCTGAACTGGATGATCTCGGGTACCGAGCGGAAGTGTTCGCGCAGCCTCACCAGGCCACGGAATGATCCATCGGCAATATCGTAGATCGACCGTTTGCCATCGTAAAGATGGGCGTTTGGAACGCCTTTTTCTTCAAGGAGATGCTGCAAATGCGCCACTTCCTCGACTTTTTCTCCAACTGCCAGTGGGCTCACCTGTTCGTTGTCCCCTACCACGACAATCCGGCGGGCCATTGCGAGCAAAATCAAGCCGAAGAGGTCGGTCTGGCTAGCCTCGTCAACGATCATTACGTCGAAGAGGTCGCTTTCAGGAGCAAACTGCTCAACCACGCGGGCCAGCGGCATAATCCAGACCGGAACAGCAGAGCGGCATTTCGTCATCAGCTGGGCAGCCTTGGCCTTCAGTTCCGGTACCTTTTTGCCTTTTCCCTTGCCAATTTTCTTGATGGTGTTCAGCCAGCCCAGCAACGCCTGCTGCTGATCCAGGCTGGTTTTGCGTAGCTGCGCGCTCCACGCTTTGCACTCGATAAGCTCGGCTGTTATCCGTAGCAACAGCTTCTCGCGCTCTGCAATCTCGGCTTGCAGGGCGTGGATGGACTGAGCGGAGCGGGCGTCCAGCTCCTGTGCCAGCAAGCGGCACAGCCAGGCCATCTTGGGCTCCTTCGGCACTGCCGAGGACTCGTGCGGCCGCTCCCGCTTCTCGATGGCCTGGGCCCAGTCGGGGGCTACCAGCCCCAGTCGTTTTAGCAAGGATAGGCGGCGTTTGTATAGGGACATCAGCCCCTGCAATCGCTGGGCTTCTTTATAGGCATCGGCGTAGTCCGAAGGGGAACGCAGCTCCAGGGCGCGGGCCAGGCCGGCGCTAACCCGACTTCGCTTCGGGTCAATTCTGCCCAGGGCTTGCTTTACCAGTTTCTCGCCCAAAGCCTGTTGTGCCCGCACCCACTTGGCTCGCAGGATGGAGTCAAGCTGCTCCAGCGCCGACTGCCAGCGTAAAAGCTCACCGGTGGGAGTGAAGTTCGGTGGCTGAGGCCGTAGCAGGGCGTCCCAGTCGAATCCAGTTTCTTTGAGCCGGTGCTGGAAAGGCTGGAACAGCTCTGAGTACCATCGCAGCCCTTCCTCCAATAAAGGTATGAGCTGCTTGACCTGTTTTTCTGGCTCAGGGGAATCCAGTCTGTGCCCGCCTGCCGTGACAACGAGGGCCGTCCAACGCTGTATAAGCTGTTGCCGCTCCTCGCGCAGACGGGCTTGCATCCAGAGCGCCAGGAAGTGGTCGAGTGTCTTCGGTTTACCGGAAATGACCCTTGCCTTCTGGGCGTAGGCCTTCCACTTTGGCTTAAGTAAAAGCTTTACTCCGTCGAGCTTACCGCCTTTCCTCAAGTGCTCAACAATTTCCCCGGCCAGACGGACTTGTTCTGATGGGGGTAGATCGGCTGGCAACGAAGGGGCATACCGAATAGACAATTCCAATGCTTCGCTGCCGAGCTTCCAGGTAGCTTCGATCTGATTAATGAGTTCCCTCCAAGAAGTTAGGTGAGGATCGCTGCCAGCCATGATGACCGCGTGCTGCCAGGGCTCGTTTTTTTGCAGCGGGGTAAGAAGTCGCTTTAGTGCTTCAGACAAATCCTTGAGCTGATCCAAGCTGGGCTCACGATGCCACAATTCGGCCTTCTCGCTGCCAGGTACGACTGGCTCGCGAATGAGCTTGCACCACTCCTCGACCTGTGGGGGACTCGGAAGATCCTCCAGTTCGGGCAGTCCAGATCTTAGCTCGGCCTCGTCGGTCAAATTGAGGCTGACATTGGATCGGTAGAGTTCCTCGAGTTCGTTCAAAGACAGCGGCAGTTGCGTATTCCACGAAATTCGCCCAGGTATCCAGTCGAGGCTCTCCTCCTTGTACTGGCGAACCAACCGGGCCGCTTCCGAAGGGGCAAAACCCTTACCTGCAGCCACTACCTCGCGGTACTCGCCACCCAGCGCCTCAATCAAGTGCTGTCGCTTCTCGGCGAGCTCTGTAAGAAGCCTGTCACGCGTTTTGGCTAGGGTAGGGGCCTCTTTCTCTAGTTTTTCCGGGCCTTCCCCGAGTCTTTGAGCAATGTGCGCCACCGCATCCTCAAGCTGCCGCCGGCTTTCCTGGTCGTTATCCAGAACGCTGACACACAGCGGTTGTAGTTCAGGGGCCACTTTGTTGCGCAGAACGCGAAGCGCCTTGGCAGTGTGGGCTGTAACGAGTATGCTCTTGCCTTGAGCCAGTAGATGGCCGATCAGGTTGGCGATGGTGTGGGTTTTCCCTGTTCCAGGCGGCCCCTGCACCACCGTACCCGAATGCTTTTGCATGTTCTTCACAACCAGTAGCTGCTCGCGGTTGGCAGGCTTACTCAGCAATACGTCTTGCACGTCCCATTCACGGATACTTGGTTCGTGCGATGCGGGATTGAGTGCGGCAACCGACGCATCTTTTTTCTCTACCCCCACCACCCTCTGCAGGGGCACAAGGGTATCTATGCGCTTCGGCAGAACCTCCAAAACCCCTACGATAGCTCTGGAAAAGCCCTGGCTGCGTGGGCGCAGGAAAAGCGCCGCTGACCGGCCAATGGTCGGCGTGTCCGCATCTTTCTTCGGGAAGCCCGCCCCAATAAACTGGCCTTTTGCGCTCAGGCGATTCGCCGCGTAGTTGTAAAACGCATCTGTCTCGGGGGCCAGCGGGTGGTATTCTTTGGTTCCCAGCTCCTTACGTAGATCAGCCTCTACGTTCTGGTTCTGATTCTCACTAAGCGCTCCTACCGCTCTTACAGCCGGGCCATAGAGTTCCGGTGTGGAATCAGCCTCGACGATGCGAAACTCGGGCTTGTTGGCATCAAACTCAAGCTGCACCCGTTGCAGCAGGATAGGGTGGTATACGGCGGTATCTTGGTTCTGCCAGCTCAGAATTCCGTCTCCCAACACCAGCTCAAACCGGTCGCCTTCACGGTCAAGCCTTCCTTTAAGTCCGTAAAACTCTTCGAAGACTCTTAGCGCCTGCCTGGCCGGGCGCTCAGCTTCAGCCCAAGTACGCCACCGAGCCAACCAGTCCTGCCCTGCTCTGACACGCCGCTCATCATCAGTGAAGGCAACCTCAACTACACCGGCTGGGGTTTCATGCTGGCGTGACTCTCGAAAGGTCGGTCCCCGTGAGAAGAGGTCGTTGATTGCGGTTTCGGAGGTGATCCAGTCTTTTAGTTCGTCAGGCAAGGCAGGGGGAGGTTTGATCTTTGGCCGGCCTACACAAAGCACATAGTCAGAATCGTCGTCCGAGTACCCAACAAACTTTATTTCTGGGTGAGTTGGTAACGAATCGAGCCTGTGTTCCCAGGTGTACTGCTCTAATGTAAGGGGGAAAGGGCTCCTGATGTTTTGAAGTTCTTTCAGGAACTCGAACAACGCCTGAGCTCTTTCAAGAGCATCTTGCATTTGCTCGTATTATAAAGTCCAAATGCTACCGCGGAGGTGATTAATCGATGTTAGCAGTGGCTCTGCCTTAGCAGCGAATGCGATACTCACTATTGGCGTTCCAGCTGCCCCGACACCTCCGCCCACTGCTCAAAAGCCTGGCTCAGCCGGGCTTCCAGACTCTGCTGCTCCTCGGCAATCTGGGCATACTCACGGTGGTGCAGGCCGGGCTGAACGGCGCGGGCGTGCAGGGTCTGAAGCTGCACCTCCAGTTCGGCAATCTGGGCTTCCAGGCGCTCTTTCTCGCGCTCGAGGTGCCAGCGGCCTTTGACCTTTGATACGGCCCTGGAATCAGGGGTCTGGCCCTCAAGCCTCGACCCTCGAGCCTCGGCTTTGCTGGGCGCCACCCGGGCCTTGCGGCGCTTCAGGTACTCGCTGGGCGGGGCCGGGTAGTCGGCAAACTGCCCGTCGGCCAAGTGCCAGGTGCGGGTAGCGAGCTGATCGAGGAAGAAGAGGTCGTGCGAGACCAGCAGCAGCGTACCGGGGTAGGCCAGCAGGGCTTGCTCTAAGGCTTCCACGGTCTCTAAGTCGAGGTGGTTGGTCGGCTCGTCCAGCACCAGCAGGCTGGCCTGCTGCAACGAGAGCGAGAGCAGGGCCAGCCGCGCCCGCTCCCCTCCCGAAAGGTTCTTTACCTGTTTGAACTGGGCCTCGTAGGGGAACATCCAGCCCCCCAGCGCCGCATGGGCCTTCTCGCCCAGCAGCCGGTACAGCGTCTCGAAGAGGGTCAGCTCCGGGTCAGCCCCCACCCCCCAACTCCCACCCCCAGCCGTTCCAGTCGGGAGAGGGGGCGCGATGAGGTTTGACCCGATGCCAGAGAGTTTCTGATCGTAGTAGCCCACCCGCACCCCCGGCCCGGTTTTGACCCGCCCCGAGGGGTGGTCGGAGGGCAGCAGCCCCAACAACACCTTGAGCAAGGTGGTCTTGCCTGCGCCGTTGGGGCCGATGATGGCAATGCGCTCACCGCCCCGAACCAGCAGACTGGGAAGGTTGAACAGCACACGCCCCCCAAGGCTTTTTTGCAGCTCCCAGCCTTCCAGCACCCGCTCGGCGGAGACTGGCCTGGCTACCGGGAAGCGGATGCGCACGGTGGGATCGTCGGCCTCGGGAGGCTGAACGGTCTCTTCTAAAAACTGCTCCATGCGGGCCTCGAGGCTGTGCATCCGCCGGGCGTGCTTGGCGCTGCTGTGCGCCCAGCGCTGGGCCTGCTCCAGAATGCCCTCCCGCCGCTCTTTTTCCTTAAGCCAGTTGGCATACTCGCGGGCCTCCTGCTCTTCCTGGGTGGCCCGCTCCCGCCGGAAAGCCGAGTAGTTGCCCTCGTAAAGCCGGAGCCGGCCCCTGCGCAGCCAGGCCACGCGCCCGGTCACCCGGTCGAGGAACTGCCGGTCGTGCGAGACGGTCACGGTAGCTCCGCCATAGGATTGCAAGAAACTCACCAGCCAGTCGGTCATCTCCAGGTCGAGGTGGTTGGTCGGCTCGTCCAGCAAGAGCGCATCCGAGCCCGAGAGCAGCAAGGCTCCCAGCGCCAGGCGGCGGGTCTCGCCGCCCGAGAGCACGCTGGTCTTCTCCTGTTCGCGGCCCTCGAGGAAGAGCCCCTTGAGCACGGCCTGGTAGCGCGAGCGCTGCTGGTAGCCTCCAATGGCCTCGAAGCGCTGGTGCAGCTCTTCCCAGCGGTGGTAGGTACTGGGGTCGGCCAGGTTGACCTCCAGTCTGGCCAGTTCGGCTTCCATGGCCTGCACCCGGGCAAACCCCCGCTGGAGCACCGACTCCACGGTCTCGCCCGGGCTGTACTGGGGATCCTGGGGAAGAAGTTCCAGGTGCACCCCCTCGGGCCGGTGTACCCGGCCCCGCGCTGGCTGCAACTCCCCCATCAGCAGGCGCATCAGGGTGGTCTTGCCCGAACCATTGGCCCCCACCAGGGCCAGCCGGTCGCCGTGGCGCAGTTCCAGGCTCACCCCCTCCAGCAGGTCGCGGGCTCCCAGGGTGTACTCGAGGTTCTCGGCAAAGGCAATGCGCACAAGCTTCAGTGTAGCAAGTTGGGCCACCGGCAACCTCAAACCATACAACTGGCAACATTCACGACCCTCAATACACCCGTCCCAACTAGCCAGGCCTTTCTCGTGAAATCAAAAAAGGGTGTCGGGATCACCCTGAGCCCTTCGATCACCCTTCGACGACGCTCAGGGCGGGCTCAACACCCCACGGAAGGGTCTGATCGGCTGTGCTGCCTGAATGTGTGGACTTAAGCGCATTGGCTCTTTCGAAGTAAGGTCTGTGTTCTGGCCCTTCTTCTTAAGCTCCTTGACCTTGTCGCTCTTGTTGATGATGGTCTCGATGATGTTGTCGCCCAGCGCGCGCCAGCCCTCGATGCGCTCCACGGCGGCCATCGCCTCGGGATTGTCCAGGATGCGGCGCAGGGTGTCGTTGTCCACATTCACTAGCAGCGCACTCGACAACTGCATCGGCCCCACACTTTGTCAGGCGGAACGTTTTTACTGATGGTCAGACTAAACCACAAATTTACCTTTGCTTGATAGGGTTTTGGGCCTGTAAACAACAACCACGACCACGGCCCAAACCATGACCATCATGCTTACTACAGTTGCAAGCAAACCATTGCCCGCATTCGCTGATGTCATGTAATTGAAACAGCCATGAAACACAGCTACAATCGGGATACTGCCCGCTGTGCTATTCGACAACCAGGTAAATACAATTGCCCCAGCATATAATGCGAAAACCCATCCAGGGGCTACTGCGGGGTCAAATAAATAGAAGAACAGCGGCAAATGCCACAATGCCCATAAGAGGGTGAGGATAAGTGTTGAGTAAAGTGCATTGTGGTCTTTCTGTAAGCGAGGGAGTGCGTATCCTCGCCAGCCGATTTCTTCTCCAATACCCGAGGTCAATATCCATAGGAACAGTGCACCGATTCCCAAGGGAGGCAGAAAGGGAACTAATCCTAACTCGGAAAGCGAGATTTTGTTGTCGGTGAACAAATTGATTGCCAGGACCGCGACAAAACCAATGACCAGGGGAGATAAGGCTGCCAGCCACCAGATACCACCGACACGCCATAGGGTTATTCGACCCCAGAGTTCTTTTAACCCCTGCGCTCCCTGAGTCGCCCAGGTGACAATCAACGCAGAAAGCATGGGGCCGTAAGACACGAAATAATGAACCCATTGGGGAAACACTGGTTGGATCATTCCTTGGTTGGTTAGTGCGAGCGGGATTGCAATTGCCCATGAGACTGCGCAGGCGAGAATGAAATAGACCATAAGATTCATGGAATTCTGAGATATGATCGTATTGTTTTTCATTTTTTACTCCCATCAATTATGTCATTCGGAGACTCCGTCAAAAGGTGCGTGGGGTCGTAGGCGGGATACGCTACTTGGGCGGCTTTGTCTTGGGCATCTATACCAACAACAATTCCGGTGCCGACAAAACAATGTTGCCGATGACCTGGCCGCTTTCCAGCAGGGCGTTGGCCTGGGCAGCCTCCAACAGCGGAAACCGGGCCGCGATGATAGGTTTGATTCGGCCTGCGCCAAGCAGCTCAAAGAGCGCTGCCCAGTCTTGCAGGAAGGGACGCCGGTTGAGGTAGGAGGCGCCAGTTCCGTAGAGCACGACTTTGCGGCCATCCGGCAGCAGGTTGCGCCAGAGGACGCGACCCAACAGGCATGCCATGCCCGAAAGACTTCGTGGGTTGGCGTAGCTCACCCAGACGCCGCCGCGCTTGAGCAAGCCGAACCCGCGCGGCAGGTAGTCCCCACCCATGCCGTCGAAGACTGCGTCCAGCCCGCCCGGTTCCATCTGGCGCATGACTCCGACGAAATCCTCTGTGTGGTAGTCAATCGGCATCGCTCCGTACTTGCCCAGCATGGCTTGCTTGCTCCGCGAGGCCAGGCCGTACATTTTCAAGTCCGCCAGCCGACCCAGTTGCAGCAGCGCCGTGCCAATGCCGCCGCTGGCACCGATGATGAGCGCGGTATCCCCGTCCCTGACTCGCGCCGAACGGTGCAGCGTCTGGTAGGCGACGATGTAGTGATATTGCCCCGGTTTAGTTCAGTCGAGGTTAAGCCACCTGCCTCAGATTGT
>NZ_CALMCQ010000368.1 GCF_937863175.1 uncultured Meiothermus sp.
GGCGGCAGGATACCCAAGCCCAGGAAACTCAAGGCTGCTTCGTAGAGCATCACATTCCCTACGCCAATCGAAGTCGAGACAATCAGCACCGGTACCGCTTGTGGCAGCAGATGCTTGAGCATGATGCGCCCGTCGCTGGCACCCAGGCTCTGGGCAGCGGTGACAAACTCCATGTTCTTGAAACGCAGTACCTCGCCGCGAATCAGCCGTGCAGTGCCCATCCAGCGGGTCAACCCCAGGGCTAGAATGAGCACCAGCGGCCCTCCGCCCCAGATGGCCACCACTGCCAGCAACAAGAAAAACACCGGAATCGAGAGCAGCCCATCGGTAAAGCGCATCAGAACGCGGTCTACCAGGCCACCGAAATAGCCCGCGACCAGTCCCACAATCGCACCAAACAGCACCGTCAGTACGGCTGCGCTCAAGCCCACTGCCAGCGAAACGCGCCCCCCGGCAATCAAACGGGCAAATACATCGCGTCCGTTTTCGTCGGTTCCCAGAAGATTTTTCGCGCTGGGGGGTGCGTAGGTATTGAGCAGATCAATCCGGTTGGGATTGGGCAAGGGTAGCAGCGGTTCAAAAATCACCAGGGCGGCGATCAGCACCAAAAACACGCAGCCAAACAGCGCCATGCGGTTGCGCGCCAACATTCGCCAAAAGATGCGCCAGAGGCTACGGTTCTTGGGTTTGGTGGTAGGGGTAACTGCAATCATCGGTAGTGTGTCCTCGGGGCGACATGCTCTAGTAGCGAATTCGGGGATCAATAATCGAGTAGAGCACGTCAATCAGCAGGTTGCTGAGAATCACCGCCGTCGAGATAAAGATGGTAATCCCCAGCACCAGCGGCGTATCACGGGCCACGGCAGCCGCTACTGCCATTGAGCCCATGCCCGGCCAGGCAAAGAGGGTTTCGGTAACAGCGGCGCCTCCAATCAAACGGGGCAGGAAGAGCCCGAAGATGGTCAGGATGGGGATCAGCGCGTTGCGCAATACGTGCTTGTTGTGCACCACCCGCTCGGCCAAGCCCTTGCTACGGGCGGTGCGGATATAGTCGAGGTTCATGATCTCGAGCCAGCTCGACCTTGTGTAGCGCATCAGCTCTGCGGTTGTTCCGGCGGCCAATACGATGGCGGGCATGACCAGGTAAGACAGCCGATCAGCAATATCGAATGACTTGCCGACAGTTTGCATACCGGCAGCTGGCAGCCAGCCCAACAGCACTGCAAACACGATGATTAGCAGAATACCCAACCAGAAACCCGGCGTAGCCAGCAGGACAAAGCTGATAAAACTCAACACCTGATCCAGCAGTGAGTTGGGAAAGCGGGCTGCAATCACCCCTGCACTAAACCCAACCACCACCGTAATCAGCAAGGCTGCTGCGCCCAATAAGAGGGTGGCGGATAGGCGCTCTAAGATCATGTCCAGCACAGGCCGGTTGAAAGTGAATGAACGGCCCAGATCCCCTTGCAGGATGTTGCTCATCCAGTTGAGGTACTGCATATAAAGGGGTTGGTCGAGCCCCAGATTGCGCTGGATGTTGGCCCGTACCTCAGGATCCATGTTGGGGTCGGCCAATAGGCCCAATCCGCCGGGAGCCAGACCTATTAAGAAGAAGGTGATGGTGACCACTACCAGCAGTACCAAAACACTGGCGGCAGCTTGTTTGACCAAGTACTGGAACACGGTGGCTTACTCCTGATAGAAGGGCTCTTGGCTTAGAAAGTTACTGTTCCAAGCCTGAGGTTGGGTGTTTGCTGGGTGTGCCCACGATAGAAATTTCGGTTACGGCCTTTACAAGATGCCTTTTGGGTTTTGCATCGGCATAGCTCTGGTATCAGGTCTCTGTGCGCGTATCAAAATTCCTTACATGGAGATATTTATTACACAAAATTCGTTCTGCAGAGCGCATACACAGACAAGCTGTAGCTTAAGATGCACTCCACAGAACAGCTTTGGTTAGTTACTACGCAGCCAGACCCGGTGGATGAAGGGCATGGCGTCCTTGATATTGGCTGCGGGGAAGCCCTGCAGGCGGGCGTTGGTGGCCAGGATGCGCTCCATGAAGTACAGCGGAATGTTGGGGAAGGTGGCGTAGAGTTCTTCCTGGATTTGCCGCATGAAATTGGCGTGTTGGGCGCGGTTGGGTGTAGAACGCATCTGGGCCAGCAGGTTGTCTACGCGTGGGTTGTTATAAAACTGCGAGTTGTTCTGTCCCACCGAGCTAAAGAGCCGTTGCATCCAGTCAATATTAGGCATCAGGAACTCGGCCAGACGGGTCTCGAAGGTGCCTTGCTGGGTTTCCTGTATCCAGCGCCCACCCCGCTCCGCCACATCGTAGGTGACTTTCATCCCGATGTCTTGGAAAAACTGTTGCAATATAAGGCCAATCTGCTCGCGCTGGGTATTGCCCCGGTCTACCAGAATCTTGAACTCAAAGGGCTTGCCATCTTTCTCCAGAATGCCCTGGGCATTGGGTCGCCAGCCTGCTTCAGCCATCAGTTGACGGGCCCGTTGGGGATTAAATTCGCGGAATTGGATGTTGGGGCGTGGAATCCAGGTCACGGCTTTGGGTACAAAAGCATCATCCACATAGCCGAAACCTGGGGTCACGGTCTGGAGCAGTCTGCGGCGATCTATGGCGTGAACCATGGCCTCGCGTACTCTGAGATCCTGGAAGAGCGGATTTTTGAGGTTCCAGGCAAAAATCTGGTAGCGCAAGGTATCGAAGTTGGTAGTTTTGACCCGGGGATTACCCTGTACAGCGCGAATCTGGGTGGGCTCCATCTCGATCCAGTCGAGTTGGCCTGCCAGTACCTGGGTTACGCGGGTATTGCCATCGGGTACTACGCGGAATACCAGTCCGTCGAGGTAGGGGCGGCCAAGGAAGAACTGTGGGTTGGCTTCTAGCTCGAAGAACTGCCCCGGCACCGCACGCTTCATCTTAAAAGGTCCGCTTCCGATGGGGGTGCGGCTGTTGTACTCGGTTGCATCGCGAAGTCGGCGGAACTGGCTGAAGATGTGGCGCGGCAGAATTTCGCTGCCACCCAGTGAGAGACGATCGTCGAGGAAGGCATCGGGCTGGGTGAGGAAGATTCGTACCGCATAAGGGCCAATGGTACGAATCTCGCGTACACGACGGAAATCGGGGAGATTGTTGGCACCCTCCTCAGGGTCACGAATCTTGTCGAAAGTGAACTTGACATCTTCGGAGGTGACCGGCCTGCCATCGTGCCAGAAGGCATTGCGACGGATGTAAAAAGTCCACTCGGTGAGATTGGCATTGGTTTCCCAGCGTTCGGCCAGGTAGGGCTCGAGCTGGTTGGTATAGGGGTTAACCACCGTGAGTGGGCTGAACATGGTCCAGTTGATGATGTTTGAAGCCAATTCGGCAGGGAGCACCGGGTTTAGCGAGCCCGGCGTGGTTTGCAGGGCAATCTGTACGGTTCCTCCCCGTTGAGGCTGCTCGGCTTGTTGTGCTTGAGCCAGGCCCCCCAGAGAAAGCGCCAAACTTACCAACACCGCTAGTTGTTTCCTCATACCAAACTCCTTGTGCTGAACCAGAGTCCTCGAGCTTAAGGTGTAACCAGAGGGCATATGCCCAAAAAGTGTTTGGTTGTACCAGTACAGTTAGTATCATATGTAGTTTGCAGGGCATGTGTCAATACCTTGGCGGATTTGAACGCAGCCCAACCTGGCATTATCTCCGTTGCCATCCACGAAGGAATCTAGCATGAAAGAATTGGTACAAGAACGATTTTATTGAACAGCAGTGTTTTCTTAAATAAATGCCCAGCAAGTCGAAATGGTTACTACCTAAAAGTACTTATATCTCAATCCCGGGCTTGACAATCAAGGGCGGGTGGCCTACACTTCAACTGTACCAGTACAGCAATACAGCTTATGCGGGTAGAGTTCACTGGAAACCCCAGCGACTTATGGAGGCTAAAAAATGGCCATTGTACGGGTTGAAATCGCTAAACGTCCACAAGAACAGCGTGATGCTATCATCGCTGGCATCACCGAAGTGCTGGTGCAGAATGGAGCCAAACGCGAAGGGGTACAAGTGTTGCTGTATGAGTTGGAAATGACTTGTTGGGGCCGTGGGGGGGTGACCTTCGACAAGATCAAGAAGCAGCAGGAAGCCGAGGCTGCAGCTCTAGTTAAAGATGAAAAGAAACCAAGTAAACGTAAGTAAAGCCCTACCCACAGCCTGGTAGTATTGTGGATTTGGATCTATGGAGCTGCCTCTGCTCGTAACTGAAAACGAAGGTATGCCCATCTACCTTCAAATTTTCCACCAGCTTCGGCATTTGATCATTAGCCGGCGCCTGCCCGAGGGTTCGCAGTTGCCCTCGGTGCGGCAACTCTCCAAACAACTGGGAGTTAATGCAGGAACAGTAGTGCAGGCCTACCGCGAACTGCGCACCCAGGGTTTTGTGGATGCCCAGCAGGGGCGGGGCAACTATGTAAGGCGGCTTTCCGCGCCTGCTGAGGACTTTGCCCTGCGACAAGCCTTGTTGGACGATGCCCTGGCCAAAGCCCTCGAGCGCTCGAGGGCTTTGGGTTTTGATATAGCTACTGTTCGGCAGCACTTTAACATGTTCCTGGCTACGCAGGGCGGCCCCATTCCAGTCTTGTTTCTCTCCATCAATCGCCCCCATGCTGAAAAATACGCCGCTGTGTTGAGTAAGCACTTTGCCGAGTCGGGTATCGAGGTCTTGCCGTATACGCTCGATGACCTCGAGCGCAAAAAGCCCGATTTGCTAAGGGCCTTTGAGCGTGCTTACTATGCGATTTCCTTCGTGACCTTTGTGCCCAGAGTGCAAAAAGCGCTCCTCGATCAGGGCATTCCCAGCACAGTGCTGGGCATTACCGCGGAAATCACTCAATCCACTCTGGAAGGGCTGCACGATCTGCCACCCTACAAGCGTTATGCGATCGTCACCGAGGAGCGCAACATCAATAGTTTTCTGGGCTATGTTCGCCAGCACACTGCCATTGACTACAAGACGGTGCGCTTGTTTTTGCCGGGCCAAACCGATCTACTCAAACGGGCCTTGCCTGACCTCGATACCGTGATTTACTCGTTTGGGGTACGCGAGGCTATCGAGCAGTGCCGGGTTCCCAAGGCCAAGCAACTCGAGCTGGAGTTCAACATCACCATGGACTCCCTCAGGCATTTACGTAAGGTGTTGGAACCTATGATGTCGGCGGTGCCGGTCTAAGTATCTCCACCTCAGAAATCTACGTTGCGATCCAGCGCTGGGTTCTATTGCGCACTTCACAGACCTTGCCGCCCGTCCGGGCCGCAACGGTCTTGTTTGGGACAGAGGATTCTTTACCCTGGAGGGCTCAATCTTTGTGAAGGGCGCTCTAAGATACGCCCGGGCAAGTCCAGATGCAGATCCGGTACAACCAAAACCGCACAATTCAATCGTAGGCGCACTTAGAACGGCTGATGGAAAAGGGCAGCATTCCCGAAGGGTTCATAGTATGCCACCCCTCGCACGGCAAGACGAAGAAAACATCTTCATGAAGCGTGCTCTAGAATCAATCGTATGCAAGTACCTATGTCTGCTTCTCCCTTGCGCCGCTCGTTGCAGTGGGGCTTGCTGGGGCTGGCCCTGATTGCTGTTGGCCTCCTGCTGGCTCAGCCCCTCACTCCCGAGGGCCGCTTTGCCCTACAGATGATTCCCCACCATGCCCAGGCGGTAGAGCTGGCCGGTATTTTAGAGCCTCGAGCTGCCGACGAAAACCTGCGTTATTTTGCCCAGGATGTGGCCCAGACCCAGCAGGCCCAGATTGCCCAGATGCGCGGCTGGCTACCGCTGTGGCGGCAACTGACCATTGGCTTTGAGCGCCCCAGCCCCCAGGCCGCTACCGCTATGGGAATGGCCTCTCAGCAAGAAATCGCCGAGTTGCTGATTTTGCAGGGTCGTGCTGCCGAGACCAAATTCCTGCAACTGATGATCCGCCACCACCAGGGCGCCCTGCCCATGATCGAGCAAGGGCTGACCGAGGTGAAAACCCAGGGCCTCCCTCGCCGCCTGATTGAGGCTATGGGCAAGAGCCAGGCTGGCGAGATTGGTTCGATGGAACGATGGCTACAAGAGCGCGGCGGACAGAAACTGCCTTTTGATCCCAGTGCTATGCCCATACATGGGCATTAGTATGGTTCGACGGGATCTTTTCCGATGTTGAAAACCGCTACTCGGCTGCCTTTCGGTTGTGTAAGCCTGTGCGCATGATGTAGTAACCACCCCGAGGAGAATTCAGGGTTCGCCCCATAACTTTCGCCCCTTCCTCGCCAGGGACAAATGTCCTTATGGTGTATCCTGTCTGGTTCTGGCAGAATAATGCCCATATCCCGAGGGGGAACATTCACTCATGACAAACCAACGTTTTACTTTCTTCGCCTGGGGCGCAGTTGTTTTTACACTGGCGGTCATCCTCTGGGGTGATGTTGTACAGGCCACGGGTTCTGGAGATGGCTGTGGAGCCTACTGGCCTACCTGCAAAGGGGAGATTCTTCCGACATTTGTGGGCTACGAGACCTTTATCGAATATTTCCACCGAGTAACCAGCGGTATGGCGCTCCTGATGGCGCTTGGGCTCCTGGTCTGGTCGCGCCGGATCTTCCCGAAAGGGCATCTTGCCCGACTGGGCATGGGCCTCACAATGTTCTTCATGATTACCGAGAGTTTGTTGGGTGCAGGGCTGGTTTTGTTCAGGCTGGTGGGGGAGGATGCCAGCATCGCCAGGGCGGTTGTAGCCCCCATTCACCTGATCAATACCCTGTTTCTGATTGGCTTCATGGCCCTGGGAGCCTGGTGGTCAAGCCACCCCCTGCACCGCCCGGTCTGGTCGGGCCAGGGTGTGGTCTCCTGGGCGCTGGCCCTGGGATTTGTGGGCATACTACTGGTTGCAGCGTCGGGTGCTTTGACCTCTTTGGGGGATGCCCTATTTCCGGTGGCTGGCTCGGCAGAAGCGGTGAGCCGTGCCCTTACCCCTGGGGAGCATTTTCTGGTGCAGCTCCGCATCTACCATCCATTTCTCGCCGTCTTAACCAGTGTTTTTTTGTTAGCTGTGGCAGTGGTGGTGGCCCGGCTTCGACCCAGCAAATACACCGGATTAATCGCGCTGGTTGCCGGGGTAACGATAGGGTTGCAGATTGTGGTGGGGTTCGCTAACGTGTGGCAAGGAGCGCCGCTCTATACCCAGTTGCCCCATCTTCTACTTTCCGATGTGCTGTGGATAGGCTGGTTGTTGCTCACGGTCTCAGCCCTGAGTCTGGGGCATCGAGCAGAGCCTCGAGCGGTTGCGGTCTCTGGGGCAAGGTAAACTGTTATGGTGGTTTCTGCCGTTGATTCCGATCGTGCAACCTGGCTAGATTACTTCTGGCTAACCAAGCCCAGGGTGATTAGTTTGCTGCTATTCACAGCAATCATGGCCATGTTTATTGCAGCTGGAGGCTGGCCCGGCTTTGGCCTATTTACGGTGGTTCTGGTGGGAGGCTACATGGTGGCTGGCTCGGCCAACGCCCTTAACATGGTCATTGACCGCGACATAGATGCCCGTATGAAGCGTACGGCTCAGCGCCCCACCGTTACCGATAAGATCAGCTCTCGGGACGCCACGGTATTCGCTTTGGTGCTGATGGCAGCATCCTTCGCGATCCTGTGGTGGGGAGCCAATCTGATCGCTGCTCTGATGGCGGTGGCAGGGCTGGTCTGGTATGTGCTGATCTATACCCTGTACATGAAGCGCCGCTTCTGGAGCAATATTGTGATTGGTGGGGCCGCCGGGGCTTTTCCGCCTCTGGTGGGCTGGACAGCCGTAACCGGGGATTTGAGTCTGTTTGCCTGGTATTTGTTTTTGATTATTTTCTTCTGGACGCCGGTACATTTCTGGGCGCTTGCACTCTTGATCAAAGACGATTATGCGGCAGTGGGCATTCCCATGCTGCCGGTGGTGCGGGGGGAGCGCGAAACCGCCCTCCAGATCTGCCTATATGCCATCCTGACGGCTATAGTTGCCCTGATTCCGGTGCTAATGGGAGAACTGCGCTGGTTTTACCTGGTGTCGGCGTTGCTACTCAATGGCCTGTTACTGATGCGCAGCTTGCGGTTGTACCAGACTTTGGAGCGTGGCTGGACACTTTCGCTATACAAGTATTCGATGCTGTATCTAGCCCTGCTCTTTGTTGCCATGGCAGTAGATAGGGCAGTGTGGATGCGGGTGTCCTGAGCGCTGACCGGGCCTGTGCTGAAAGAGAAAGTGTCTACCCTGGACTGCCCGGCGAGATAGGGTGTTGCTTTATGAGCGGCCAGGATACGCCCCTCCACCGGGTTTTAATGTTTTAGAAAGCGAGACTACCTAGACTGCTTCCAGTATTTTACCGTTAGAATAGCCAAAGTAAGTACAAGGGAGGATGTACGAATGCTGCAACGAAGTATAGGTTTGATCCTTCTGTTCATGCTGGGATTGGTTCTGGCTGCCGAACCAGGTCAGGCGGGGGGCTATACCCTAAACATCTGGAACACGCAAGCCTCGGCATACAATCGCGAAGTGGTGGGTCTGATGACCTGGGTGCTGGCTTTTGCCGCCCTGGTGTTTGTTGGTGTAACCGGCGCCCTGGTCTATGTGACCGTCAAGTTTCGCCGCACCGGCAGGGAAACCAGCGAGCCCGAGCAGACCCACGGCAACGACCGCCTCGAGGTTATCTGGACGGTCATTCCCACTGTAATTGTGCTGGTGATCTTTGGTCTAACCGCCCAGAGCATGTTCAAGCTGGATCGCCCTCCAGCAGGTGCAATGGTGGTGGAGGTGCGGGCCTGGCAGTTCTGGTGGGATTTTGTTTATAAAGAGACGGGGGTGCGAACCTCCAGCGAGCTAATTCTTCCGGTTGGAAGGCCGGTTACCTTTGAAATTACCAGTGGAACCAGGGAATTCCCAGAGGTGATTCACTCATTCCGGATCACCAGTATGGTGGGTACCGTGGATGCTATACCCGGGGTGGTCACGCGTCTTTCGGTTACGCCGGAGAAAATCGGCAGCTACTACGGACAGTGTGTAGAGCTTTGCGGGGCATCGCACTCCAACATGCGCTTCCGGGTCAAGGTGGTCTCGCAAGAAGACTTCGACCGATGGATCGCCGGGGCGGCTGCTTATCAGGCTGTCGCTCCAACCGATCCTGCCCTGGTGCGGGGTGAAGGGTTGTTCAGACAGCAGTGCGCGGCCTGCCACACCATCCGGGGAGTTTCGGAAGGCACCATCAACAACCCCGACCTTACCTTTTTTGGCAACCGTACCACGGTGGGGTCAGGGATGTGGCCGAACAGGCCCGAGTATCTCGAGCCCTGGATCAAAAATTCCCCCGGTATGAAGCCCGGGGTCAAAATGCCAGCCTTTCCCAACCTTTCCGATGACGATGTAAAGGCTATCGCGGCCTACATGATGAGCCACCGGGTAGATGGCCTCGACTTCAGCAAGCTGGAGAAATACTGACGGGAGGTTTGAGTAGATATGGCAGTAGCAACTCCACAAAGTACTTCCCGCCTGGGTTTCTGGGCTTCGGTCTGGGATTTGCTGATCACCAGCGACCATAAAAAAGTCGGGATGATCTACCTGGTCACTTCTTTTGTAGCCTTTGGGCTTTCCGGCCTGATGGCCGTGGCGATTCGCTGGCAGCTGGCAGGCCCCGAGCAGCAGTTTCTGGTGGGGGAAGCCTACAACCAGATGCTCACCCTGCACGGGGCCACTATGCTCTTTTTCTTCATCATCCCGGCGGGGCTGGCGGGGCTGGGCAACTTTCTGTTGCCGTTGATGCTGGGCGAACGAGATGTGGCTCTGCCGAGGATCAACGCTTTTGCGGCCTGGCTGTTTGTGTTCTCTGCGGTACTGATTTACGCATCCCTCTTTTTTGGCGGCGCGCCAGATGTGGGGTGGACTTTCTACTACCCTTTCTCGCGTACTACCGGCCTTGGCACCGATTTCTTCATGATGGGGGTTTTGTTGCTGGGGTTGTCGAGTCTGCTGGGTTCGGCTAACTTTGCTGCGACCGTTTATAACCTGCGTACCAAAGGAATGGGCCTGTGGAAGATGCCCATCTTCGTGTGGGGCATCTTTGCCACTTCCATGCTCTCCTTGTTCGCCCTGGCGGGCATCACTGCCGCCAGCCTCACGGTCTTACTCTCGCGCAAGCTGGGCCTGACCCTGTTTGACCCGGCTATCGGGGGCGACCCGGTGCTGTTCCAGCAGTTCTTCTGGTTCTACTCGCACCCGGCGGTTTACATCATGCTCCTGCCTTATCTGGGCATCGCAGCCGAAATCGCCTCTACTTTCTCGCGAAAGCCGGTGTTTGGCTACCGCTTTATGGTGTTTGCCCTGGTGGGTATTGCGGTGGTGGGATTCCTGGTCTGGGCGCACCACATGTTTACCGTGGGCGAGAGCCTGCTGTTCCAGATGGTCTTCGTGTTTTTTACGGTGCTGGTAGCGGTGCCTACCGGGGTGAAGATATTCAACCTCCTGGGAACTTTGTGGGGCGGGCAGCTCGATTTCAAGACCCCACTCCTTTTCGTGATGGGCTTCCTGTTCAACTTCCTGCTGGGCGGTATTACCGGCGTGATGCTGGCAGTGGCCCCCTTCACTTACCAGGTACACGACAGCTACTTTGTGGTAGCCCACTTCCACAACGTGCTGATGGCGGGGTCGGGTTTCCTGGCCTTCGCGGGCCTGTACTACTGGTGGCCCAAAATTACCGGGCGAATGTACCCGGAGTTCTGGGGAAAGCTGCACTTCTGGCTCTTCCTGGTGGGGTACCTGATTACCTTCCTGCCGCAGTACGTGCTGGGTTTCCTGGGGATGCCGCGCCGCTACTACACCTACCCTGACGGTCTTTACCTCTGGAACGATATGAACCTGGCTTCCACGGTGGGTGCAGTGATTCTGGCCCTGGGTGGTATGGCCTGGGTAGTGGCCGTGATTGAAAGTTTCCGCCAGAACATCAAGGCCCCCGACAACCCCTGGGGTGGTCACACCCTCGAGTGGGCCACTTCTTCTCCGCCCCCTTCCTACAACTTTGCCGTGCAATTCCCCACTGTCTTCAAGTCGGAGCGTCCGCTCTACGACTGGGAAAAGGAAGGTCTGAAGCCTACCCCGGTAGATCCTGCAACCATCCATCTACCGGCACCTACGGTCTGGCCGTTCATGACGGCGGTAGGACTGCTGATTGCGGGCATAGGGGTCTCGCTGGCCCCCGACCTGGGCAATGCCCCGGTGGGCGGGGTAGCAGGCTGGGGCGGCTGGCTGGCGGTGGGCCTGGTGGTCTTCTTCTATAGCCTGTTCAAGTGGGCCTTGCGCAAGGAGTACGACCATCCGGTGGTACACCACACCGTCACGGGCAAGTCGAACGCCTGGGTCGGGATGGCCTGGTTTATCGTCTCGGAGATTGCCCTCTTCGGTATCCTGATCGCGGGTTACTTCTACCTGCGGCTCGTTGGGGCTGCCACACCACCAGAGGAACACCGTCCAGCCTTGTGGCTGGCAATTTTCAACACCTTTTTTCTGGTGGCAAGCTCGTTCGTGGTGCACTATGCCCACCACGACCTGCGCACTAACAAATTCTCTCCCTTCAAGCTCGGCATGCTCATCAGCATCATGCTGGGTGCGGTGTTTTTTCTCCTGCAAATTTACGAGTTCGCTATCCTCTTTAGCCACCACAGTTATCAGGAGCAACTATGGGTGGCAGCCTTTGTGATTATTGTGGGCCTGCACGGCGCACACGTACTTATTGGTGGCACCGGGCTGGCGTTGGTCTACGCCCAGGGCCTGGCGGGCAAGATTGACAACCACGAACAGGGAACCCTCGAGGGTTCCTCGATGTACTGGCACCTGGTAGATGCGGTCTGGCTGTTCATCGTGGTTATCTTCTACATCTGGTGACGCAGTTGCAGATCCAATGGGTCGGTGGTTTCTGCCGACCCATTGCTTTTTGCACCGACTGCCCTCCGCTATAGACATCCTTGGGTGATTTGCCTATAATCTCAAAGGCTTGAAGGGTACGGAAGTACTACAGGTATAACCGGGGACCGCTAGCTCAGTTGGTAGAGCAACCGACTTTTAATCGGTTGGTCACAGGTTCAAGTCCTGTGCGGTCCACCACCCCTGCCCCCGGTGCAGTCCCGGGGGCTTGGCTTTACGAACCGGCGGGCCTGTGCTACCCTAGATCGGAAGA
>NZ_CALMCQ010000369.1 GCF_937863175.1 uncultured Meiothermus sp.
ACAGTCCCAAACCGACGAACAGATCAAGCATCGCGGTTCATTCTATCGCGCTTAGCTCTATTTTTTCCGCCGGGATAAGTAGCAAAAAAAAGAGTTCCGCACGGCGTTCAGAACCGGAGGAATTTCAGCTTCTTTCCCAACCGCTCGAAGTTTCAAACCAGGGTGTGGCGAGAAGTGTCACCCCGGTCGTAAAAATTCTTGCGGTCGGTTGAAAAATACAATCCCCAATGGCTCAGAAGGCCAGCAGCCGTAGTACTCAGCCCATAGTCCACAGCCCCCCACCCTTGGGCGGTGAACCGGGTATTGAATCTTTCTTGAATATGGTAGTAACATAAATCCGAGGAACAATATGAAAAATACCACCACCCGTATTCTGGTAGGCACCAAAAAAGGCGCCTTCTTTTTGTACAGCGACCGCAAGCGGGAGAAGTGGAAACTGGACGCCAGCCACTTCATTGGTGAGATTATCAACCATGTGGTGCTCGACCCACGCAACAGCCAGACCCTGCTGATGGCTGCCCGGACGGGCCATCTAGGGCCAACCGTGTTTCGCTCTACCGATGGGGGTAAAACCTGGAAGGAGGCCAGCCGCCCCCCTGCCTTTCCAAAGGCGAAAAATGGACAGGGCAAGGCTGTGCAGCAGGTGTTCTGGCTTACCCCAGGACATCCCTCCGAACCGGGGGTGTGGTGGGCGGGTATTGTCCCCCAGGGGCTTTTTTATTCCGAGGATGGGGGGCAGAACTGGGAGGAGGTAGCACCTTTTCGCAAATACCTGGAGAAATTAGCCCAGAAAGAGGGGTTTATTGGAGAGCCCCCAGGGGGCGGCCCCATCATCCATAGCATCCGCATAGATCCCCGCGATGCCAACCACATGTATGTAGCGGTTTCCTCGGGTGGTGTGTTTGAAACCAACAACCGGGGCAAGACCTGGAAGCCCCTCAACCAGGGGGTGGTGGCGGACTTTCTGCCCCCTCCCACCGACGGCCCCTGGCACGAGTACGGCCAGGACCCTCATCACCTGGCCATGCATCCGCTCTACCCGGATCGGCTCTACCAACAAAACCACTGCGGGGTCTACCGTCTGGATCGCCCCGATACACTGTGGACACGCATTGGCGACAATCTGCCCAGGGAGGTGGGGGACATCGGTTTTCCCATTGTGGTTCACCCCAAAGCCCCCGACACGGTCTGGGTGTTTCCCATGGACGGCACCTCGGTCTGGCCCCGCACCAGCCCCGGCGGCAAGCCCGCAGCCTTTAAGAGCAGCGACGGCGGCAAGACCTGGAAGCGTCAGGCCAAAGGCTTCCCAAAGGCGCACGGCTACTTCACCACCCTTCGCCAGGGTTTTGTCTCCGACCAGCACGACCCCGTGGGACTCTATCTGGGGCTGAGCAGCGGTGAGGTCTGGGCCAGCGCAGACGAAGGCGACTCCTGGCGGCAGATCGCCCAGCACCTCCCCTACATCCTGTGCGTGGAGGCCGCCTGATGCGGGTGTGGATTGCACCGCCCCTGCGCTCGTACACCCACCAGGCGCATTTTGTAGAGGCCAGGGGAAGCACCCTTTGGGAAGTGTTGGATCACCTGGAAACAAACTACCCCGGCATCCGTTTCCGCATGATTGACGAGCAGGACAACATCCGCGAGCACATTCATATCTTTGTTGGGCAGAATAAGGCCTCCAGCCTCAAAGTGGTGGTGCTCGAGGGTCAGGAAGTGATGATCGTGGCGGCACTCAGCGGCGGGTAGCGGGGCGTACCTCTGGGTTTACCCAGGCTCGCTGCTGAACTGCCGCAGGTATCCACGGCTTCCCATCCCAAAAGGGGGTTCTTGGGCATCATGGCGAGCATTCTGGGGATTACCGCCAGGGTGGACTGGGGCATGGCGGTCATACTGAGTGCCGTTTCACCTGGTTTATCTTGGTCAGTTACGAGACCCTACCAAAATCAAGGCAAAACCCCGCCTTTCGACGGGGCTTGGAAACAGCCTCGCTGGTTACAACCCGGCACCCTTCTCGATATGCGCCGAGACGATGCCGAGTTCCTCGGCATCGCGGGCCAGAATCGCAGCCTTGATGCGCTTGAGGGTGGTCACCTCTTCCAGGGCGCGCTGGTCGAGGGTGTCGGTGACAAACTTGATCTGCTCGTTAATCTCGGGGATGGAGATCTGCTCCAGAGCATTCACCCGGCGGTTGGTTTTCTTGATCTCCTCACCGATTTTGCGCAGGCGGTTTTCGGTGTTGGCTACCATGAGGATGGCCTCGCCCAGCCTGCGGAAAGCCGTGGCGGCTTCCAGAGTCTTGGCGCCCACCCCAATCGGGCTGAAGGCCAGGCCCCCGTCCGACTCCGGCGCAGAAATCCTGGGCACCTTCACACCATAGAGACTCTCCACTTCCATGCGCACATCTATGGGGGTGCCTGAAAGCGACTCGACGGCCTCGGGCGTATCGAAAGCCTTGGCAATCAACAGGCTGAAGTAAGCATCCTTGGCGGCATTGTTCAGGGCTTCGCGGGCCTTGAGTGAGTCCTGCACCAGGGCAAAAAACTCGCCAATCAAGGCATCCCGCTTGTTCTTCAGCAACTCCACGCCCTGCAAAGCCAGCCGCTTCTGATCGCGCTTGGCCAGCAGGGTTGAGCGGGTCGGTGAAACAGGTTCAGCCATGTGCACCTCCGGTGTGCTGATAGCCGAAGGCTGAAGGCTGAAGGCTAAAACTGTGCTGGCTCTTAGCTTTTGGCTTTCGGCTATCGGCTACCGGCATCCTCACGCTCCAACCAGCTCTTCCAGCTTGCCAGTCTTCTGGTGGTAAGTCTCGATGTACTCACGGCGGATGCGCTTTAGTTCCGAGGCCGGTAGGTCGGCGAGCAAGGCCCAACCGATATTGAGGCTCTCCTCGATGGAGCGCTCGTTCTGGCCCTGGTTGATGAACTTCTGCTCGAAGTTTGCGGCGAAGCGCAGGTACTTCTTGTCGGTCTCGGTCAGAGCGTCTTCGCCGGTAATCGCCACCAGACGACGCAGGTTCACCCCACGGGCGTAAGAGCTGAAAAGCTGGTCGGCCAGCTCCTTGTGGTCGGCGCGGGTCTTACCCTTGCCAATCCCATTGTTCATCAACCTCGAGAGCGACGGCTGCACGTTGATGGGCGGGAAGATGCCCTGCTGGGCCAGGTCGCGGGCAATAAAAATCTGTCCCTCGGTGATATAGCCGGTAAGGTCGGGGATGGGGTGGGTGATGTCGTCGCCGGGCATCGAAAGGATGGGGATTTGGGTTACCGAGCCCTTCTTGCCATGCACCACGCCCGCGCGCTCGTAAAGCGAGGCCAGGTCGGTGTACATGTAACCAGGGTAACCCCGACGGCCCGGTATCTCTTCGCGGGCGCCCCCGATCTCGCGGAGGGCTTCGCAGTAGTTGGTCAGGTCGGTCAGAATGACCAGCACATGGTAATCGTGCTCGAAGGCCAGGTACTCGGCAGCGGTGAGGGCCATGCGGGGCGTCAGGAGGCGTTCCACGGTGGGGTCGTCGGCCTTGTTCAAGAACAGCACCGAGCGCGAGAGGGCCCCGGTGCGCTCGAACTCCTGCATGAAGTACGAGACTTCGCGCTGGGTAATCCCCATCGCGGCAAACACCACTGCAAACCCCTCGCCCTCGCCCAGCACCTTGGCCTGGCGCGCGATCTGGGCGGCCAGTTCGTTGTGGGGCAGACCCGAGCCGGAGAAGATGGGCAGCTTCTGTCCACGCACCAGGGTCATATTTACGTCAATGGCGCTGACCCCGGTCTGGATGAACTCCTCGGGTTTCTCACGGGCTACGGGGTTGATGGGTGCGCCGTTGATGGGCAGGCGCTGGTCGGCTACCACCGGAGGCAGGCCGTCAATCGGGCGGCCAATCCCGTTAAAGGCCCGGCCCACCATCTCCCTGGAAACACCCAGACGGGCCACATCTTCCACCAGCGAGACGCTGGTCTTGTCGAGGTTCAGGCCCGAGGTCTCCTCGAAGACCTGGAGCACGGTGTACTGGTCGGAGACTTCAATCACCTGACCGCCGCGCACCCGGCCCGAGCCATCGTCAATGTTCACGATTGCGCCGTAAGCCAGGTCGGCAGCCCCTTCCAGGAACAACAGCGGGCCTGAGACGTAGGTCACGGCGTTGTATTCTTTCTTAAGCATTTCAACCTCCCTTACGCCTTGACCGCACCCATGAACGCGGCTTTGATCATCTTGTCGAACTCGGCCTTATAGGCAGGGAATTCGGTCTCTGGCACGTAGCGGGCGCGTCCGATTTTCTCGATTACCGGGTCGGAGAGGAAGTCGGAAATGGTGGCGCCCCTGGATAGGGCAACCTCGCCTTGCTTGTAGGCCGCGATAATCATCTGCATAATCCCCAGGGCTTTAGCCATCGAGCAGTTCGCGTCCACCTTGTCGTAGCCGTTCTGTTGCAAGAAGTCTTCACGGGCAATACGGCCTATCTCGAGGCTCAGGCGCTCGGCGTCTTGCAGCGCGTCTGGGCCGACGAGTTGCACCACCTGCTGCAACTCGGCCTCGCGCTGTAGGAGGGTGATGATCTGGGTTCGTATTTCGGGGTAGTCGGGGGCCACGTTCTCGCGATACCAGGGCTCCAAAATGTTCAAGAAGAGCGAGTACGAACGCGCCCAGTTGATGGCGGGGAAGTGGCGGGCGCGGGCTAGCTGGGCGTCCAGGGCCCAGAAACCGCCGGTGATGCGCAGGGTGGACTGGGTGACGGGCTCGGAGAAGTCGCCGCCGGCGGGGGATACCGCCCCGATTACCGAGACCGCGCCCTGCTCGCTGGACAGCGTCGTGACTTTACCGGCCCGCTCATAGAAACTGGACAGGCGCGAGGAGAGGTAGGGGGGATAGCCTTCCTCAGCGGGCATCTCCTCGAGGCGGGAGGCGATCTCCCGCAGCGCTTCGGCCCAGCGGCTGGTGGAGTCCGCCATCAGCGAGACCTTGTAGCCCTGGTCGCGGAAGTATTCGGCCAGGGTAATGCCGGTGTAGAGCGAGGCCTCGCGGGCCGCTACGGGCATATTGGAGGTGTTGGCCACCAGGATGGTGCGTTCCATTAGCGGGCGACCGGTCTGGGGATCCTCGAGTTCGGGGAACTCCACCAGCACGTCGGTCATCTCGTTACCGCGCTCACCGCAGCCCACGTAGACCACGATGTCGGCATCACCGAACTTGGCAATGGACTGCTGGGTTACGGTCTTGCCCGAGCCGAAGGGGCCTGGAATGGCAGCCGTGCCTCCCGCAGTGAGCGGAAACAGCACGTCCAGAATCCGCATCCCGGTCAGGAAGGGCTGATTGGGATCGAGTTTACGGATGAAGGGACGGGCCTTGCGCACCGGCCAGAAGTGGGCCATGCGCAACTTAGTACCATCTTCCAGCTCGGCGATAGTGTCGTCAATGGTGTACTGGCCCGCGCCCACAATGCTCTTGATTCTGCCGCCCTGGTCAGGTGGAACCAGAATCTTGTGGGTGAAGCTGTACTCGGGCACCGTGCCCAGGATGTCGCCCCCCTTGGCCATCTCGCCCACCTTCCTGGCGGGGGTGAAGTCCCACTTCTTGGTTCGGTCGAGCGAAGATACCTCGATCCCACGGGAGATGAAGATGCCCGAGGTGGCCTGAATCTTGTCCAGGGGGCGCAGAATCCCGTCGAAGATTCCGTTCAAGAGCCCCGGCCCCAGTTCCAGGGCCAGCGGCAGTCCGGTCGTCACGATGGGTTCGCCCACCTGTAGGCCGTTGGTATCCTCATAGACCTGCACAAAGCAGGTACTGCCATCCAGGCGGATAATCTCCCCTACCAGTTTTTCGTTCCCGACGCGCACGATGTCGAACATCTTGGCGCCGCCCAGGTTCTCGGCAATAACTGCCGGCCCCGCGATTTTCTTAATGGTTCCCACAGGTCCTCCTTGGTCGGATGCTGATAGCTGATAGCAGGAGTTGTATTTTAGCCATTGGCTATGGGCTATCGGCTATGAGCTATAAACTACAGCTTGATGTCAAACCCAATCGTCTCACGTACAAGCTGGCGCATATAGGCTTTGGCATCTCCCCCGCCGCTAAAGCTATCGAGCAGGTTGGGCAACGAAAGCAGCACCGGCGCATTGCGCCCGCGCATGACCCGCTCGGTGGCCTTGTTGGGGTCGGGCAGCAGGCTTTCATCTACTGCCACCAGGGCATACTGGTTGGACTGGATCATTTCAATCAGCTTTTTGGCCGCCTCGTCGGCAGTGGTCGTCACCGCCTCGAGGCCGGCGATGCGGTAGCCAGAGGCCGTCTCGAGATCGGTCAGCACACCGATTTTCATGCAACCTCCTTTGCCACTGCATCGGCAGGCAGATTGAAGTAGGCGCGCCGAGCCAGTAGACGGATTCGGCTGGCCTCCCACAGCTTTTTCTGAATGTAGTCGAGCACCAGCCCACTCCCCAGGCTATCGGTTGTACCCTTACCGGCCTTAGCAAGCAACACACCTCGCACCGCTCGCTCGAGCTCACCCAGCGTACGCGCACCGGCGGCTGGGGCCAGGGGCGTGCCGTTCAGAGCATCCATGGCAGCCAGATCCCCCGCCGCAATGCGGCTAAACACCGCCCGGCTCAAGCGTTTGCCTCCAGACACAAAGTAGCTGTCCGGGTTGAGGTTGGTCGCGCCCAGGGCTTGCAGTTTAAAAGCAGTTGCGAGGTTGGTAGTATCCACCTCCAGAGCAAAGTAGGCGGTGATATGGCTCAGACGTAGCTTCTTGGCCTTCTCAAAAGTAGCAGCAAAAAACTCGCGATCCAGTGCGACTTCCAGGGCCAAAGGTTCGGAGTTGCTGGCCACCGCACTGCGCAGGGCCTTGGCTAAGGGGTGTCCTGGTACCTGCAACACCTGCGCCACGCTGGGGGCATCGGGTGCTTGAAGCATTGCGTTCAGGACGGTCTCCTTCAGGGTTCCGCCTAGCAGTCCCGCCTTGATTTCATCGGGTGATTTGCCGCTCAGCTTGCCCCTGAGGATGGCCTTGAGGTTAACCAGGTCGGCACGTAACAGCGGGAGTTGCACCAGTTCACGCATGTTGCCAGAGACCAGGCTCGGTAAGTCCCGGACGTTCCGGGCTAGATGGTTCGAAACCGCACGATCCACGTCGGCAAGGGTATCGCCAACCAGGTCGGGGCCATAGGCTGTTTCGGACAGGGTGCGCAGAAAGTCGGGAAAGGACTGCTTGAGGGCTTGTTGAAAAAAGGGCTCCGGAACCATCTGGCCTCGCCTCGAGCGCACCCGTGTGTTTAAGTATGCGAAGGCATTTCGGTTAATCACAATCAGCTCCAGATGGCTCTAGCGGCCCTGGCCGACAGTTCGCCCCAGGCCCGCTCGAGGCGTTCGGTCAGCGCGTTTTGCACAAAAGCCCGGCCTCCTTCGGCGACCAATCGAACCCCGTCACGGATGGTTTCGTCAGCCTTGAGCTGCAGGCCCTTGCTTTGCGCCCAGTCTTTCAACAACGAGACATGGGCTGGGTTTACCAGCACCGACTCCGCCTTGCCCACGCTCTGAAGCCCCTCGTCGGCCAGTTTTTGCAGAATCGCGGCAAACTCGGGTTGTGAGGTTAGCTTCTGTAAGGCCTGGGCGGCCTCGGCCTTGACTCGATCCATGACCTGGCCTCGAGCCGTAATACGCGCCTGGCCCAGGAGCAGTTCTGCCGCGCTCTCGGCTCGGCGCAGCGCGGCCGCGTGCTCGGCCTCGAGCAGCCTCTGCTTGTTGGCCCTGAGGGCCTCAGCGCCCGCCATTGCAGCCTCCAGAATTCCCCTGGCTTTGGCCTCGGCCTCCGCCGTAATCGCGCCAATCTCGGCGGCTACCTCTTTCTGCAGAATGTCTTCGAGTTTAGACATGTAGCTCCCGTGGAACCTTAGCTGCGCTGCAATGGGTTTGAGTGCCAAGGCATCACGGCCAGGTTCCTCGCACAGACTAGGTGATCATGAAGGAGAAAGCCAGACCAAAAATGGCCAGCGTTTCAGGGATCAGGAAGAAAATCAGCGAGGTACCAAAGTTGCGACGGTCTTCTGCTACCGCACCTACAGCCGCTACGCCAATGGCCATCTGGGCCAAACCAGTTGCTAGGAGGCCCAAGCCAATAACAATTGCCTTACCCAGAGGAACAAATGAGGCCGCGCCTCCTTCAGCGGCAAAGGCTATGGTGGCCAGAACGGTGACGGCGACGATCAGCAAAAGTTTAGCAATTTTAACGCTCTTCATGTGTTTTCTCCTTTGCTTTGCTCCATGTGCAGTAAGCACATTATGGACGATGCTGGTCTGGATGCTATACATCCTAGGGGGATTGATTCGACCGGACAGACTTGAAGGGCTTATACTGCCGCCCACTCTCCTCGAAAAAACCATAGTTGGTGGATACTTCAATCCACAAAAGACGTAAAGGCTGAACAACATGCCCCAGGGTAGTCACAACAAAGATCAGGGCAAGCAAGATGATACCAACGATCAGCCCTAGTACCACGCCGATAAAGCCAAGCTGCTCGGCCATGGCAAAGCCTAGCTGGTTAGCTAGCATGGCTAGCAACGCCCCGGCCAAGCCCACGGCATAAAGACGGATGTAGCTGAGCATCTGGCCGGCCTTACCGGCCAGCTCGGCTATCATCAGAACCTCGCGGGACATCACCACCCCCACGATGAATAACACTACGCCGACAATAAACACCAGGTTTAGAATTTGCAGGTTGGCCTGGGTCATGAAGTTATAGGTGATGGCCACCAGGCCAATTAGTCCAAAGAAATAGCCAAACCCCTCCCAGAAGTGCTTCATGTGCCCGTGTTTGAGGCCCAGACGCATACGCAGATAAAAAGCATAGAGCACCTGGAAAACCCCAAAGGCAATGACAAAAACCATGAGTGCAGCATAGGTATGAGCTATGTCCAGGCGATTGACCAGCACCGGAATCAGACCGTAGTATTCCGCAGGATCAAAGCGTGGGCCAACCGCATAAAAAAACCGCCACCCATCGGGAAGGCCAAAAACCCCTGGCAGCTCTAGCGTCTTGAAGAAGGTGCCGAAAAACTCACCGTATAGCACACCCCAGATAATGGCCCAGGCTGAAGCCCATTTGCCAACCACAGCAAGTTTTCCCAGTATATCTGGCCCAAATGCCACTCCCAGAAACTCAATCTTCAGGGTCTCACCCTGTCGCGACTTCCCCGCCATCCATAGCGCGGCCCACAGGAAGATCAGGCCAAAACCCACATCTCCCACCACAATCCCGAAAAAGAGCGGGAAGAACAGGGCAATAATCAGAGTAGGGTCGTATCCCCCATACGAAGGGGTGTTGAGAAAGGTATGAGTCAGCTCGAACGGTCTAGCCCAGGGTGGGTTTTCCAGTTTCACGGGAACCTGATGCCCCTCGTGATGCTCGTCCACTGGCTCAAAGGTATAGACAATCTGGTCGCGTAGACGGCTCAGCGCCTCCTCCACCCGCCCCTTAGCCTCTTGAGGAACCCAGCCCATCAGAACCATCCCGTACTTACCTGCCGCCATCTCGGTAGCAGTACGGTAACGGGCCGTCTCGTCCTTGGCCCTGGCCCACAAGACCATCAGTGCATCTCTGGAGTCGCGGACGAGCTTGCCGATCTCCTCGCGGATACCCACCAGTTCTTCGGGGGCCAGCCTGGCCCGTTGCTTCATGCGGCCTGCGGCCTGGCCCAGCGGCAAGGCACCGTAGACCCCAGGGAAGCGTAACTCGGCAAACCCCAGGCGTGACAGGATTGAGCGGGCGGCCTCGAGCTCGCTTCGCTTAACCACTACGGCCGCCGCTATCTGGTTGTCGAGGGGTTCGGCATCGAGCACAAAGCGGTCGGGAAGGGCTTGCTGCAAGGCGGTGCGCACGCCCTCCAGTTCCTCCGGTTTGGAAACCAGGAAGGGGATCACTGCCAGCCGGGGGCTCTGATCCAACCCCTGCACCAAAGCAGCCAGCTTGTCGGCAGCAGTGCCAAATAGCTCGATGGTCTGGATTTCTTCCTCGAGGGCAGCCCGCTCCTTGCCCAACACCTCGGCCCGGTTGGCAACGGGTCGGATGGTAGCTTCGGCTTCCTCCAAAGAACCCCCAAACAGCTTCCCCCCCGCGACTGCGGTCAGGCCCGCCACGGCCAGCGTCTGCTCGGCCTGTAACGAGACCGTATCCCAGCGCTTAAGCTCGGCTTCTTCGGTTGGGGAAAGGCGGTATTCACCCAGTTCGTCGGGCCGCAAGGGATCAATATGCACAACCCCGGCTTTTTGTAGTTCGGCCAGCAGCTCCCGGGCTAGCCGCTTGGGGCCAGCCACAATCAGCTTTTCCATCGGGGCTATCAAGGCAGTACCTCCCCCAGCACCGCCTGAACCGCCCCAGCCACTCTGGCCGTTGCCGCTTCGCCAATGGCTCGGGCCTCGGCTTCGGCCCTGGCTTTGGCTTCGCTTTCGATTTTGGCAACCGCTTCGGCGGTGCGGGCTCGGAATTGCATTTCCATGTCCCGCGTAGCCTGCTCCGCGTCTGCTTGAATCTGGGAAGCCTTGACCTCAGCCTCCCTGATCCTGGCTTCGGCAGCCTGTCTGGCCTCTTCAAGCTGTTTTGCCAGAGCTTGCTCACGCTCTGCGAGGCTCTTAATTAGTCCTGATCCAGCCACGTTCCCTCCTTTCCTGGTGCCGCCCATGCGGCTTTTGTACAGCGCGAAAGAGAGCAAGTGAAAACTTGCTCTAAGTGAACCCCAAGAATCATAGCGATTACTCAGGACTCGTGTCAACGCGAGACAGCATACAATAAAATTTCTCGCCCACCCTTGGTCTGGAAGCACCCATGGAGGCGTTTCCTCGAGCAAGCTGAGCGTTACATCCACCCCAGGCGATAGAAATTTTCCATACGCGAATGATCCGAAAGCGGAAATTTGGCGCTTTTGGACAGGTGCTAGACTCACAGGGTGAAGATTCGCGTTTCCCCCCGAGGTGCGGCTCGGCTGCTGGCACGCCATCCCTGGGTTTACAAAAGTGACGTACTGGAGGGGCCAGATGCTCCCGGCCTATACCCGGTTCAGGCCAACAAGGGTGTTTTGGGGTTGGCGCTTTACAGCCCTGCCTCCGAAATTACCGTGCGGGCCTTTAGCTTCATGGACGCGGGTCGCCCCCAGGAGGTCTTGCTCGAGAACCTGCGCCACGCCTTGCAGCAACGTAAAGCAGCCATCGCTCGGGAGCCTCAGGGCAGCTTTCGCCTGGTACATGCCGAAGGCGACCTGCTCCCAGCTTTAGTGCTCGACTACTATGCTGGACACGGGGTCTTGCAGGTGGGGTCGGCAGCCCTGGAGCCACTCACCGGAGCCCTGGTGGGCGTAATTCAATCCGAGATTCCACTGCAAAGCTTGCTGGCCAAAAACGACCAGAAATCCCGTAGCCTCGAGGGACTCCCTTTGGAAATCAAACCCTGGTGGGGCCAGACTCCTTCTTCGGTTCTGGTGCAGGAAGGCACCGTCCGCTACCGGGTAGACCTCGAGGCTGGCCAGAAAACCGGTGCCTTTATTGACCAGCGCGACAACCGCCTGCGCATGCAGGCCTTCAAAGGCAAAACTGCCCTGGATGTGTTCAGTTACCACGGCTCGTTTGCTCTGCACCTGGCCCAAAATTTTGAACAGGTCATCGCAGTGGATAGCTCGGCAGCCGCCCTGCGCCGTGCCCTCGAGAACGCCCAGGTTAACGGGCTGACCAACATCACCCCCAAGGAAGCCAATGCTTTTGAGTTTCTGCGCGAGGAAGAAAAACGCGGAACCCAGTACAACCTGATCGTGCTCGACCCGCCCGCCTTTGCCAAAGGCAAGCGCGATGTTGAACGGGCATATGCAGCCTATAAAGAGATCAACCTGCGGGCTATAAAGCTGCTGCCCAGCGGGGGTATTCTAGCAACTGCTTCTTGCAGCCATCACCTGGATGAGCCCCTTTTCTATCAGATGCTCTCCGAGGCCGCTGCCGATGCCCACCGCACGGTGCGGGTAATTGAAAAACGCGGCCAGGGCTGGGATCATCCGGTACTGCTCAATGTGCCCGAGACCCAGTATTTGAAGTTTGCCATCCTGGAAACTCTGTAGAAAGCCAGAAACCAGGAGACCCCGAGGTTATCTTTTGAATTCTGGAGCCCACCCCTCCCGGACGGTCGGCGAAAAAGCGTCTCCCTTCGGTCGGGTTTCGAATCTGGTATGAAGCCGCAGCAAGCTGCGGCTTTAAAA
>NZ_CALMCQ010000370.1 GCF_937863175.1 uncultured Meiothermus sp.
ACGAAGGCCCCAAGGGTGCGCCTGGGATGCCGGAGATGCTCTCGGTAACCTCGGCCCTGGTGGGCGAAGGCCTGGGGCCGTCGGTGGCCCTGGTGACCGATGGGCGGTTTAGCGGGGGAACCCGTGGCCTGATGATTGGGCACCTGGCCCCCGAGGCCCAGGTGGGCGGCCCCATCGCACTGGTCAGGGACGGCGACCTGATCTCGATTGACTGCGACCAGGGCGTTCTGAACCTCGAGGTCGCGGAAAAAGAACTCGCCAAGCGGGCCAAAGCCTGGAAGGCCCCCAGACCGCACTACAAAGGCGGCCTGTTTGCACGCTATGCCGGGCTGGTCAGCAGTGCCAGCGAGGGCGCGGTGCTGCAGAAGCCGGAATTGCCGTAGGCCTCGAGGGGACTCACGGCAGTGACAAAAGCTACCCCGAGGGCCGCCCGCCTGACCCACCGCACCCGGTAGCGAGAGGGATTCGGCTTCACTCGAGGGAGCACGCTGGTTGGGTTCGTCGAGGGACAGCACCCTGACTCCCCGTAACAAAGCCATACCCTCTCAACCCGCTGTTTCTGTCTGGCCCACCGCGGTTCGGCCCGCCCAGGTCAAAACCTTAACGTTTAATATCGTCCTCCGTGCCGGTGGCTTCCGGTTCCTGCCCCGGCAGGTTTTCGGGAAAGATCAGGCCCAGCAGTTGGGCGGCAGCAGCGATGGCAATGGCCTCGGGGGCCTTACTGGCGATACCAGGAACGCCGATAGGGCTGGTCACTCTTTCTAGATCATTCCTGGTAAAACCTTGTTGCAAGAGCTTTCGCTGAAAATTATGCCATTTGGTGCTACTGCCGATCAGGCCGATAAAACCCAGATTGGGGCGCCTCAGGGCTGCGTCCAGAATGGCAATATCCTCGGCGTGATCATGTGTCATGACCAGCAAATGTGCATTTGCCGGAAGGTCGTGCACCGCCATCTCGGGAATAGGAGCATGGCAATTGCGCAGTATTGCGGAGGCCGGCTGAAGTTGATTCAATCGGTCTGGTGACAGCATCGCTGCCCTCGAGTCCACCAGCCAGAGTTCAATCGAGCAGATCGAGAGCACCCTGGCCAGGGCCAGCCCGACATGCCCTACCCCAAAGATGGCCACGGCGGGCCTGGTCGGGGTGACCTGCTCGAGCAAGATCGTCACCTCCCCCCCACAGCACTGTACGCCATACTGGGCTGGGGCGTGTTCGGTAAGCTGAATGGTGTGCATCTGAGGGGTGGTAGCCGTACCTCGAGCCAGCATCTGACGGGCTAATTCCACCGCCGTTGCCTCGAGGTTCCCGCCCCCAATGGTGTCACAGGCCGCGTCCGCCGTCACCAGCATCTTGGCCCCGGCCTCCCTGGGCGCGTGGCCGCGCACCGCGATTAACGTGACCATGACCAGTGGCACCCTTTGCGCCACCAGATAGCTCAAGTGCTCAAACCAGCGCATCGCCCCCCCTGAGATACCCAGACCCCCCAACCAAAAGAGTCCCGTTCCCAACCGGCCCAACCCCCAATGCCAGGTGCGCTGCCAGGATCTGCCCCGGATGCGGTCGCCCCGGTCGGTGAGGCGCCATCCGCTCGCTGGTTGCAGTAACCTGGATACCCCCCAGCCCTAAGCAGGGCAAGGCCAGCAGAACAACCAGGGTCTTGGTCATGGGCACCCTTACCAAATGATCTCGATGGAGAACTCCTTGAAGGTGGGGTCGGTGGTTATGAGGGGCAACCCCTCCAGTGCAGCCTGAGCCGCCAAAATCCGGTCAAAGGGGTCGCGGTGTTCCACCAGCCACGCACCAGCCTTCAGTGCGTGGGCACGGGCAATCGGGAGCTCTTCAACCTGAAGGCTATTCACCGCATGATCGAAGTTTTCAATCAGGTAAACTGCCTGGTTGAGCTTTCCCAGGCGGTGCTTGGTCGAAATCTCCCAGGCGCTCGCCGTGCTCAGGACAATCCCGGTTTGTGGATCTTCCAGTAGCCTTTGAGCAGTCCTGGACAATCGTTCGGGCTCGAGTAGCGCCCATAAGAAGACGTGGGTATCCACAAGAACCCTCACTCCCACACCTTCAACTCCTCCTCGGGAAGCGGCTCAAAAAAGGCCTTGTCCACCTTCCCATGCCCTTTCATAGATCCTAGCTTGCGCTTTTTGGGTTTCTCCAGCGGCATCAGGCGGGCGTAAGGCTGGCCGTTCTTCGCAAGGATGATCTCCTCTCCCGCGCGAACCCGTTCGAGCAGGCTCGAAAGATGGGTCTTGGCTTCGTGAACATTAACCACCTTCGGCATAGACTTAGTTTAGTCTAGTGGACTAAGTTTATCAATCCCCTTAAACCAGGGTCTTTTCCCGAGTCTTTTCGATAGCCCAGTACACCGCCTCCGGCGTAGCGGGAGAGGCCAGTTCTACGATACAGCCAGAACCAAAAGCTCCAATTGCGTCGCGCAGCGCCTCGCGCACCGAGATCGCCAGCATCAGGGGGGGCTCCCCCACCGCTTTGGAGCCATACACCACCCCGGTCTCGGTGGCTTTTGGCAGAAGCCGCACCTTGAACACCGGAGGCAGCTCGGAAAAGCTGGGCAGCTTGTAGGTGCTGGCCGAGCGGGTCGCTACCTGACCCCTGGCATCCCAGCGCAAGTCTTCAAGCGTAAGCCAGCCCATCCCCTGGATAAAACCGCCTTCGACCTGGCCCAGATCCACCAGCGGTGAGAGGGAGTCGCCGGCATCGTGCAGGATGTCCACCTGGCGCAGGGTGTACTGGCCGGAAAAACCATCCACCTCCACCTCGCTCACCGACGCGCCGTAGGCGAAGTAGTGGAAGGGTTGGCCGTGCATGCGGGTTTTGTCCCAGTAGAGGCCTGGTGTGCGGTAGAAGCCGTCGGCAAAGAGCTGCACCCGCTGGGTATAGGCGGCCCTGACCACCTCGGCAAAGCCCAGGCCTTCGGCGGGTTTCCAGATGCTCCAGACCTGGCCGTCCTCAAACACCACGTCGGCAGGGTTGACCCCAAACTTCTGAGCCGCTACCACCGCGAGTCGGGCTTTGATTTGCTCGCAGGCGTCCTTGACCGCTCCGCCGTTGAGGTCGGCCCCGGTAGAGGCCGCGGTGGCCGAGGTATTGGGCACCTTGTCGGTGCGGGTGGGCATCAGACGAATGGACTGCAGCGGAACCCCCAGGGTCTGGGCCGCCACCTGCATCATTTTGGTGTGCAGGCCCTGCCCCATCTCGGTACCCCCGTGGTTGACCTGCACCGAGCCGTCCGGGTAGACCAGCACCAGCGCCCCAGCCTGGTTGAAAGCAGTAAGGTTGAAGGAGATGCCAAACTTGACCGGGGTGATGGCTAGACCGCGCTTGCGGTAGGGGTTGTTTGCATTGAACTCGGCAGTCTCGGCCCGGCGACGGTCAAACGCTGCTTCGGCCTTCAGATCGTGCCAGATTAGGGGCATTCGCTCGGGGTCTTTGATGACCTGGCCATAGTGGGTGGTGATGACTTCCAGATGGCTGACATTTTTACTGGTAGCACCCCGCACTCCGTAGAAATTCCGCTCCCGCACCACCTCTCCTGGCAAGCCCAGCGACAGGGCCACCCGGGTGAGTACCTCTTCGATAAAGACCATTCCCTGCGGCCCCCCAAAGCCCCGGAAGGCCGTCTGGGAGGTTTTGTGGGTTTTGCAGACCCGGCCCCGCACATCCATGTGGGGGATGTAGTAGGCGTTGTCGGCGTGGCAGACCGCACGGGCCAGCACCGCTTCGCTCAGGTCTTGCGACCAGCCCCCGTCGGAGAAGAGTTCCATGCGTAGAGCGTGCAAAAGGCCGTCTTCGGAAAAGCCTATTTTCCATCGTGCGTAGAAAGGGTGGCGCTTGCCGGTGAGGGTGATGTCTTGCAGGCGGTTCAACCGTACGCGCACCGGGCGCCGGGTCAGGAAAGCCCCCAAGGCCGCAACGGCAGCGTAGGGGTTGGCCTGCACTTCCTTCCCGCCAAAGCCCCCACCCATGCGAATACACTGCACCGTGACCTGGTTGCGCGGCAGGCCCAACACCTGCGCCACCACCTCCTGGGTCTCGGAGGGGTGCTGGGTCGAGGAATGAACCAGGATATGGTCGGTCTCGTCGAGAACGGCCAGCGAAGCATGGGTCTCGAGGTAGAAGTGCTCCTGCCCCCCGAGCTCGAGTTCCCCCTCGAGCACTCGAGCGGAGGACTCTAACCCCTGTTCCACATCTCCGCGCCTGGCGTGTAGCCTCGAGCCCTGAAAGCTCTCCTTCCGGATGGCCTCCTGGAGGGTCAGAATGGCTGGGAGCGGTTCGTACTCGACCCCCACCTGCCCAGCCCCCAGCCGCGCTGCTTCCTCGGTTTCCGCCAGCGCCCAGCACACCGCCTGGCCGTAATACATCACCTCGGAGGGGAACAGGGGCTCGTCGTGTTTGATGCCCGAGTCGTTGAGGCCTGGCACATCCGAAACCGTGAGCACCCGCACCACCCCCGGTACCGCATAAGCGGGCGAGACATCCAGGTGGACGATGTGGGCATGGGCGTGTGGGGCCTGCACCGGCCAGGCGTGGAGGGCCTGGGGGTAACGGGGCAGCAGATCGTCGGTGTACACTGCCCGCCCCGTAACGTGTTCCCTGGCCGACTCATGGGAGATGGCCTGACCGATCACCTTCACACCCGCACCTCCGGGGTCTCGGCGTGAAATTTGTGCAGCAGGCTCCCCAGCATGGCGGTGCGGTAGGCTGCACTTCCACGGTGGTCGTCTATAGGCTTGAACTCTGCGCGTATGACCTCGGCAGCCGCCCCCACGGTGCGCTCGTCCCAGGGCCTGCCCACTAAGAAAGCCTCGGTCCTGTAGGCCCGCACCGGCGTGGGCGCTACCCCCCCCAGGCCTATCTGAATGGACTGCACCCGTCCTTTCTCCAGATGCAAGGCGAAAGCTGCGGCCACTGTAGATATGTCGTCCATTGGGCGCTTGGCGACCTTATAGAAGCGGGCCAGCGGCGCCAGCGGCAAGGGAATGCGAATAGCCTGGATAACCTCACCAGGCCCCAGCACCGTCTGGCGATAACCGCTGAAGAAACTTTGCAGATTCACCACCCGTACACCCGCAGGCCCCACCAGAACCAGCTCCGCTTGCAACGCCAGCAAAACCGGGGGCAGGTCGCCGATGGGCGAGGCGGTGCCCAGGTTCCCCCCCAGCGTCGCCCGGTTGCGGATCAGGCGGGAAGCAAAAAGCGGAAACCACTCCACAAGCAACGGAATGCGCCCTTGCAGCCAGCGCTCGGCCTCACAGAGGGTCACCCCCGCACCCATTTCGACGTACACATCCGTCCAGGAGAGGGTCTTTAGGTCGGGAATCTGGCTCAGGTCTACCTGAACCTCGGCCCTGGCAAAACGCTGGTTGACCTCCACTACCCAGTCGGTTCCCCCCGCCACCAGTTTGGCGGTGGGGTGATCGGTCAGGGTCTGGAACAGTTCCTTCAAGGAGATCGGCCGGTAATAACGCCCAGGGCTTTGAACTGGCGACCCATTGGTTTCAGGACAATATTCCATCGATTTCACAGCCGGCACCGGCGCAGTCAGTCGCCGGGCCAGGGAATCTTCCTGAGGAGGTTGTCCGAGCGAGTTGGCCGCATCCTGGATGGGGCGGTAGCCGGTGCAGCGGCAAAGATTGCCCGAGAGGGCCTCGAGGTCGAATCCATCCCGATCTCTGCGGTAATACTCCGCTGCCATGCTGACCACAAAGCCCGGCGTGCAGTAGCCGCACTGCGAACCCCCCTGGAGCATGGCCTCTTGCACCGGGTGCAGCGTATTCCCCTGGGCGAGTCCCTCCACCGTCCAGACCTCCTGACCGGCCAGGCTGGGCAGCAGCAGCAGGCAGCTATTGACGGCCTCGAAGCGCGAGCCCTGGCCGTCGGGCCTCAACAGCAGCACCGCACAGGCTCCGCACTCCCCTTCGGCACAACCCTCTTTGCTCCCGGTCAGGCCCTGCTGGCGCAGCCAGGAGAGCACGGTGGTATGGGGGTCTTCTCCGGTAGCGCGAACCGTCTGTCCATTCAACAGAAAGCTAATTTGGCCCACCCAAGTCCTCCTGGACTTTACTTGCCTATGGTCGCTCATTGTACAACCCACCGGGTGAGGAACCGGTGCATAGCTTTACAAATCGAGCCAGAGCCGCCGTTCGGATGCTCTGGAGAGCGTCCGTGGCAAGGCCGGTGGTCTGGTAAGAAACCAAACAAGCCGCTCCAGAGCAAATCGGGCAGCTGGATGAGGGGAACCCCTGCCAAAAATTGCGGCACCAGAGCACCAGTGGGTCAGAAGCTCAAGACTGGCTTGGGTTTTATCGAGCTTGCGGCGATCCCCTAAAGTTGTGCGCAAGGACATCGGCATTGTACAGAGCATTTCCACGAAAACGCCGCAAGGCCTACCTACCGTTTGTACCACCCAGTTCACATTCCCGGAGCAAAGGAAGCCGTGTACGATCCGACAACACCTGAGCCTGTACAGCATAAACCTGGGAAAGGCTCTAACAACCATCTCCACTGCTTGTAATCCTGAGTCCAGCACTTAAGGCTTTTGGCCTCTGGTTCTCGATCCTCCACCCGTTACACCCCCTTCAGTCGTTGAGGATCATCGCCTCATCCTTTGCACTTCCCTTATCCTCCGCCATCGAAAGCCTGGCCAGCGTCAGGGCCAGCACGAAGGTACCCCTGGCGATATCTTCGGGGGAGGCGTACTCGTCTGGACGGTGACTGATACCCTCACGGCAGGGAATAAATAGCATGGCCGTCGGTGCAATACGGGCCATGAACAGCGAATCGTGATAGGCCCGGCTCACCATCGGTTTGAACTTGACGCCGGCATCGCCACAGGAAGCCACCAGGGCTTTCAGTACTTCCGAACCGGATTTGGCGGGTGGGTCTACGTTGATGATCTCGACGCTGTATTTGATTTCACGCCGGGTACAGACCTGTTCTACCCCTTGAATCACGCTACGGATGACCTGGTCGCGGCGGGACTGCTCCACGTCACGCACATCTATCTCGAGCTTGACCCGGCTGGGAACGCTATTGACCGCATTGGGGTAGACCTCGCAAAAACCGGTGGTGGCAACCGTATTGATGCTTCCGCTGTTCCGGGCAAAGGCTTCCACTCCCAGGATGATCTCGGCGGCTGCGCAAAGCGCATCGTGGCGATCTGGCATCAACATCGCCCCGGCATGGCCGCCCACACCTTCCAGTCCCACCCGCAGCGAAGCCGGGGCTGCTATCGCGGTCACGATGGCCAAAGGCACGTGTTCCTGCGCGAGCACCGGCCCTTGCTCGATGTGCAGCTCGACAAAGGCCGAGTAATAGCCCTCAGGAAGCTGCACATCCTCCAACCGGCCCATGTAACCCGCTTCCCAGCGAACTTCCTCGAGGGTACGCCCCTCTTGATCCTTGAGAAGGCGCAGTGAGTCGGGGTTCAAGATTCCAGCCAGCGCACGGCTGCCCAGGCAGCCAATCCCAAAACGGGTGGGCTCTTCGGCGGTAAAAATCAAAAGTTCTATCGAACGACGGGGTTTGAAGCCGCTCCGTTGCAAGG
>NZ_CALMCQ010000371.1 GCF_937863175.1 uncultured Meiothermus sp.
GCCTCGAGGCCATGCTGCGCTCCGGCTCCGACCTGGCCGAAGGCCCGAAACGGGCCCGCGAGTCTGGCCTTCCGGGTCTGATGGGGGTGGTGGCGGATTTGTTGCAGGTGCCCGCAGGGCTGGAATTAGCCATAGAAGTGGCCATGGGGGGGCGTATGCAGTGGGTTTTGGCCGAGAACGAGCAGGCCGCCCAGGCCGCTGTACAGCACCTCAAACAGCACGGAGGCCGGGCCACCTTCCTGCCCCGCACGCTTCTGCGAAACTTCCAGGAGCGAGAACGCAACTGGGCCGCGTATCCCGGCGTGGTGGGGGTGGCCCGCCGGCTGGTGCAGCTTTCGGCTTGCCCCGAAGCACTGCCCACCCTGCTGGGCGAGACCCTGGTGATGGACAGCCTGGACGCAGCTCTAGCCCTGGTGCGCCAGTACCAGGATCACCCGCGTATGGTGACACTCGAGGGCGAACTCCTCGAGACCTCTGGGGCCATCACCGGCGGACGGATAGAGCGGGGCGGACAGATGCTCTCGCTGCGCCGCCGCTATCAGGAAACCCAGGCCGACGCCCTGCGCCTGGGCGCTGAGGCCCAGGCCCTTCAGGCTCAGACCCATGGCCTGCGGGCTGAGCTAGCCGGGCTGGAGCTCCCGACCCTTCAGCGTCGCCAGACCGAGCGGGCCTCGGAGCTCAAGGCCGTGCAGGGCAGCCTGGCCCGCCTCACACAGGGCCAGGCCCCCGAGGCCCCGCAGCCGGTGGAACCTCCCCAACCCGGGCGCCTGCAAACCCTACGCGACGAGCGCGAGGCGCTAAATACACGGATGGCCCAGGGGCACGAGATCGGTGCCCAGTGGCGGCGCTACCGTGAAGACCAGGAGCGCTTTTTGGATGCCAGGCGGCAGATCGAAGAACTCGAGGCCCGCCTGCACAACCTGCGTAGCGAGCAGGCCGAGCTGGAGCAAAAGTTGGTAGCTACCCGGGCCCGCAGGGGTGAACTCGAGCAGGCCCAGGGCAGGCTGAACCTGCGCCACCGGGAAGGGGCCTTGTACGCTGCCCGTGGCCGTACAAGGGCTTTATCGGAAGAAGAGACCCGGCTGGTTGGGCGCACCAACGAGCTCTTGGCCGAGCTCGAGTCCCTGCACCTGACCCAGGCCCGCCGCGAGGCTACCATCGAGACCCTCCAGGCCGAGCTACAAAATATTCCCCCCGGTTCGGTTGAGGAGGGCTCGGCCCGCAGCCTGGCCCGCGCCCTCACGGAAACCGAGGCCGCGCTGGAAGCCCTGGGCCCCATCAACCACCTGGCCGAGCAGGAGTACGCCCTTCTGGCCGAGGACATCCAGAAACTGGAAGGGGCATTGCAGGAGTCGGAAACCGTGGTGCGGAAGCTCGAGGCCGAGCTTCGCTTGGTAGAGTCCGAATACCACCAGCGGATGCAGCAGGTATATGGCGTGTTCAAGGAGAAGTTTGCCCACTATGCCAGCGCTTTGCTGGACGCCGAGTTGCAGATAGGGCGCACACCCCACGGCCTGGATCTGGTGCTCAAGCCCGCCGGTAAGCGCACCGTTCACCTCAACCTGCTTTCGATGGGCGAGCGTACCATGGGCGCCCTGGCCTTTTTATTTGCCCTCTCGGAAGTAGGGGAGACTGCCACCAACGGGGGCGGAGGGCTGCCCATTGCCATCCTGGACGAAGTAGACGCACCTTTGGACGAGGCCAATATCCAGCGCTTTTGCCGCTTCCTGCAGCACTTCAAAGGCCAGACCCAGTTCATCCTGGTTACCCACCAGAAACGCACCATGGAAGCCTGCGATGCCCTCTATGGCGTGACCACTGATCGGGGCATCAGCCGGGTTTTCAGTATCAAGCGGGAAGAGCAAGCCTTGACTCCGTACTAGAGTACGGAGTTTATATTACACTGGAAAGGAGATGCGCCCATGGAAGAAAAGAGGAAGTGCTGTGAGCAGTGCAAGTGCGATGGCTGTCCATGCGACCCGAACTACTGCAACTGCGGCTGCGGTTGTGGATGCAGCTGCCCCTGCTGCCAGAAGAGGTAGGCCCTTAACCATTGCCAGAGTAGCAGCGGCGGCTGGGGTCGGGGTCGAGACGGTTCGATTTTACGAGCGCCAGAACCTGATCACCCAACCCCTTCGCCCTGCTACTGGCTATCGCATTTACTCATTGGACACGGTCCATCGGATCCGGTTTATTCGACACTGTCAGGAGTTAGGTTTCACACTCAACGAGACCCGCGAACTGCTGCGGTTGAACGACGAGGGCGCGGACTGCGAGCGTGCTTGTGGGCAAGTTGCGGAGAAGGTTCATGAACTAGAACAGCGGATCGCCGCCATGACGCGCCTCAGAGACAGTCTAAAATTGCTGCTGGGTCACTGCTCCGAGGGTCACTGCCTGATTATGAAGGAGCTCAACCTCGAGGGTGGCTGTAACCCGGAGTGCGGGATAAACTAAGCCAGCGGAACGACCAGCCGATCGGGGTGGCCTGTGGAGGCCCCGACCTCAACCCTCACCTGCTTGCTCGATGGGCTTTCGAGGACAGCGGGAGGTCTACACTCCCTGCGCAGATTTAGCAGAGGCTCATCATCTAGTCCTCCAGCCGGTCCACTACCTCGAATAGCCCTTCCAGATCCATCTTGGCGTAGATGGCGCTGGTGTTGATGTTGGAGTGGCCCAGCAGCCTGGCGGTAGCGTGCAGGTCGCGGCTGGTTTTGTAGAAGCGGGTTCCAGCGGTGTGGCGCAGCATATGGGCGCCGTAGTAGCGCTCGGGGAAGCCCAGGTCGCGGTAGTGGCGGTTTAAGGCTTCACGCAGTGCTTTTTCGCTCATGCCGCACCCGTGGCCCTTGCGCCCGCCGAGGTTGAGCAACACTCGAGTTTCCCCCGCCCTGGCATAGGCCAGCCGAAGTTTGAGCCACCCATTGAGTTCATCCACCAGAGACTTTGAAAGCGGGACGCTGCGTAGCTTACCGCCCTTGCCGCGCACCTCGAGAAGGCGTTGATCCAGATGCAAATCCTGAAACTTCAAGTGAACGACCTCACTTATACGTAGACCGGCTTCGCCCAGAAGGCGCACTGCCAGGTGGTCGCGGGGGTTGCACGAGGATTCGAGGTGGGCCAGCAGCTTTTTGTACAACTCGGCAGGCAGCGCAGGGCGGCGTTCGTGGGCGGGGGTGGGGTCACGGGGGGCCGTCACCTCGGGCAGTTCGGTGGCCTTGGCCCAGACCAGGGCGCGGTAAAAAGAGCGCACCGCAGCCAGATAGGTAGCAATGCTACCTGGCTTGAGCGGGGTGGGTTCGGGGCCGAGATGGCTCCCTCGAGTCTGAAGCTCGGTAATCCAGTGGTCGAGGTCGTCGGAGGTGGCCTTGAGGATCTCGACCCTTGGCCCAGGCGACTCGGGCGGCCAGGCCCAGGCCAGAAAATCGCGCACGCCCACCCGGTAGAGCTCGAGCGTCCTGGGGCTTAACGAGGCCCGCTTGCGACCTTTGAGGATCAAGAAGGCTTGATGAAGCTCGAGCAAGGCTGCCTCGTCGCGCTCGTGCGCGGCCCGAACCGCCTCGAGCCTGCGTTTGGTGGGGTTGTGCCAGTTGGTCAGGGGAACCAGAGCACCCATACCCAGCACTATATCAAATGTTCGTTTATAAACCTAAAGGGAAATTTGACCAACGGTCAGGGCCGCTCATACAAAATTGAGCCGTCTTTGAGTTAACACCGGGGTTCAAGAACCGCTTCCTATACTTTGTGGTATATGGAAACCAACTTTTTGACTGCGCTGGTGATGGCTGGCCTGATGTTTTTGATTTTGTTTTCGGCCTGGTATCCGCAGGCCCAAAACCGCAAGGTGGATCAGGGGGTGCGGGCGCTGGCTCGGATGTCGCGCCACGCCCGGCGGCACAATACGCTGGTGCGCTACCACAACGGCCTGCCCTTTGTGGTTACCCATCAGCGGCGGGGTCTGGTTTATATGTACTCGGGTAAGATGATTGCTCGAGACCAGCTGGTCAAGGTTCTGGGCAGCGAAGACATCGTGCACCGGGCCGAGCGCGAAGAATCGCTGCTGGCTCCCAACCCCACGCGCCTGACCATTCCCAGCTAACCAGAACCCGTGGGCATACTGCTGGCGGAAGGCATTCCCTTTAGCTTTTTGCACTCGCTAACGTACAATGACCGCCATGCTCAAGGCCGTCTCCGGAACCAACGATATTTTTGCTCAGGCCAGGGAGTACCCCTTCCGCGAGCCGGTGTTTCGTTACATCACCCAGACCGCTGAGGAAGTCCTGCGGGGTGCTGGGGCGCAGATGATTCATACCCCGATTTTCGAGTATCTGGAGGTTTTGCAAAAGGGGGTGGGTCTGACCTCGGACATCGTGGTCAAGAAGGAGATGTATGTCCTCGAGGACCGCGGGGGCCGGGTTCTGGGGCTGCGCCCCGAGCCGACCGCCTCGATGGTGCGGGCCTACAACCAGCACGGGATGAAGGTCTGGCCCCAGCCGGTGCGGCTCTTCACCTGGGGGCCGATCTTTCGGGGTGAGCGCCAGCAAAAAGGCCGCTACAAGCAGTTTCACCAGGTAGACTACGAGGCCCTGGGCCTTTCCGATCCCTTACTGGATGCCGAGGCTATCGCGCTGATGCTGCGCATTTATAAGACCCTGGGCCTGAAAGACCTCGAGGTCAGGCTGGGCTCGGTGGGCGACCCCGAAGACCGCGACCGATTTAACCAGTACCTGCGGGGGCTGTTCCGGCCCTATGCCGAGGTGCTTTCGGAGGAGTCCAGGGTTCGTTTGGAAACCAACCCCATGCGTATTCTGGACTCCAAAAGCGAGACCGACCAGCAGATTGTGGCTGGCTTGCCGGTAAGGCCGATGCTCGAGTTCCTGGGCGACGAGTCGCGGGCCTTCCACCAGAAGGTCTGCCACTACCTGACCCAGCTTGGGGTACCCTATGCAATAGACGCGAGTATTGTGCGGGGCCTGGACTACTACGTGCGTACCGCCTGGGAAGTCCACCACGCCAAAATTGGGGCCAAGTCGGCCCTGGGGGGAGGGGGGCGTTACGACGGCCTTTCCGAGATGCTGGGGGGCCCCCGTGTGCCGGGGGTGGGCTTTGGCATCGGGATCGAGCGGGTGGCGATCGCGCTGGAAGAAGAAGGAGTGGAAATCCCTGCAGACCCCTCCCCCATCCTTTACCTGGCCCCACTGGACGAGGCCGCCAAAATCGAGGCCCTGGCCCTGGCCGAGCAACTGCGCCCTAAAATTTACGTCGAGCTGGGCTACACCCCCAAAAGTCCGCGCAAGGCCCTCGAGGACGCGCTCAAGAAGGGGGCCCGGTACGTGGGGTTTTTGGGCGAGGGTGAGCGGGTCAAGGGAATCGTCACCCTCAAGCACCTGGAAAGCGGCGAGCAGAAGGAACTCGAGCCCCTCCAACTGCACAGCCTTTTTGAGGGGCCGTGATACTACATCAAGCACCGCATCCGCGAATTACCGGATCACCAAACGCTCCGGTAACCTGATTCCCGGCACGCGGCGGGTTTCGGGTTTTCGTCACCTCCCGATTACCACTAAGGGTTTTGTTGTTGTTTGCGTTTTACATGGCTCCAGGCATGAGCAATGGCCTGATCGGTGGTCTCAAACAGGTGATGCCCGTGGGTGGTAACCTTCTCGAGCAGACCCATCCGCTCGAGTACTTCCCTGGGTTGAGGCTGGAGTCCTGAAAGGAGGAACTTGACGCCTCTACGCTCGAGAGCCTCCTTCATGGTCAAGAGAGCATTGGCTCCGCTAGCATCCATCACCTTAACCCGCCGCATCCGCAGGATGAGTGCATCTACCTGCGAAATCTGGGTCAGGCTATTAATAAACTCGCCCGCTACGGCAAAAAACAGTGGGCCATCCACCCGGAAGGCTACCACCCGTTCGCGTAGCAGGTCGTGGTCTATCTCGAGGTGTTGAGGAAGCTGCGGGGTCAGATCCATGGGCTCCAGGCTCAGGGAGTTCTTCATGCGCTGGATGAACAAAATTCCCGCCAACACCAGCCCCACCTCGATGGCCAGCACCAGATCGAAGGCGACCGTGACCCCCATCGTGACCAGCATGGTGCTAAGGTCGCTTCTGGTCGAGCGCAAAATGGCCTGCACCGCCTCCCACTCCACCATCCGCACCGCCACCACCATCAGAATGCCTGCCAGGGCCGCCAGCGGAATGGCCTGGGCCAGCGGCCCCAGCAGAACCACCACCAGCAACAAAAACAGGGCATGAATGATGCCCGAAAACCGGGTCTGTGCACCAGAGCGCACATTCACCGCTGTGCGGGCAATCGCACCTGTAGCCGGAATTCCGCCAAAGATAGGGGCCAGTATATTGGCGAAACTCGAGCCTATTACCTCACGGTCTGGGTCGTGCTTCTCCCGAATGGTCATGCTATCGGCCACCACCGCTGAGAGCAGTGTTTCGATGCCTGCCAGCAGCGCGACGGCCAGTGCTGCGCTGAACAGAAGACTCACATCGGAAAGGCTCCAGTTGGGCAACTGGGGTGCGGGTAGGTTGGTGGGAATCAGCCCAATACGCGGTAGGTCGGGAAACAGCAGGCTGACCAGTGTGACCAGTATCAGGGCCACAATGCTACCGGGGATGTGTTTGATGTAGCGGCCCCATAGCAGGATCAACCCCACGGTGAGGGTGGTCAAAAACAGGGAGGCGACCTGAGGTTGGAGCAGATAAACCCGGATGGCCTCGAGGGTGATGGGCAAGATATGTTCACCCCTGGGCGTGGCGACCCCCAGCAAAGCTGGAACCTGCTGCAAGAATATGATGATGGCGATGCCGTTGGTAAAGCCGATGACCACCGGATAGGGAACCAGTTGAATCAGGCGGCCAAAGCGCAACAGACCAAACACCAGCAGGATCAGCCCGGCCATAATGCCTACCAAAAAAACCTTGTCCACCCCATACTGGGCAATGATGGGCAGCAGTACCACCGTCATGGCCCCGGTGGGGCCGGTAATGTTGTAGCGTGAGCCGCCGAAGGCCGAGCCTACCAAACCAGCCACAATCGCGGTGAAAAGCCCTGCTGCCGCGCCCGCCCCACTGGTCACGCCGAAGGCCAGGGCCAGTGGCAAGGCCACCACCCCCACCGTAAGACCTGCCAGCAGGTCTTGCTGGAAACGTTGCAGGCTGTAGTCGGCAAACTCCTGTCGCCAGGCAGGGACAGGATTGAGAAGCTCGAGGGTTTTAACCACAGAGGCTAAGGAATTAGAGCCAGGGGTCATGATTCTGCTTCGCCCTCCTGACGAATTTGTGCCAGCACCGCCCCTGGCTGGGCCAGTTGCCGCTTGAAAATGGCCCGCCCCAGGTCGAGAAATGCATACACATCCGGGTCGGCAGTGCGATAAAAAACCGTGGTTCCTTCCTTGCGGGTCTCGACAAAGCCCCGTTGCCGCAGAATAGACAACTGCTGCGAGACCGCAGGCTGGTCGGCCTCGAGTTCAACCACCAGTTGCCCGACGCTCTTCTCCCCTGTTCGCAACGCATCCAGCATGGCCAGTCGCAGGGGGTGGCTTAGCGCTTTGAAGAACTCCGCTTTGA
>NZ_CALMCQ010000372.1 GCF_937863175.1 uncultured Meiothermus sp.
GCGAGATCACCGAGGCCCTCAAGAACTACCTGGAGAAGAAGATGGCCCGGCTGGATCGTCACTTCGACGACAGCGTGGAAGCTCGAGTGGTGCTCTCGATGGCCCAGGGTGCACGGGTCGAGCGCAAGGCCAAGGCCGAGATTCAAGTCAATGTGCCGGGGGGTATGGTGCGGGTGGAAGAATCCGACCCCGACATGTATGCGGCCATAGATCGTTCGATTGATCGCCTCGAGTACCAGCTCAACCGCTACAAGGAACGCCACTTCCAGCGGACTCGCCAGCCAGTTCCCGAGCCAGTTTTGATGGGGGCTGGACAGGCTGAGCTCGAGGAAGAAGCCTCACCCCGCATTGTCCGCACCAAGCGCTTTAACATGAAACCCATGACCCCCGAGGATGCCGCCTTTGAGATGGAGGCCCTCGGACACGATTTCTTTGTGTTCCGCAACTCCGAGACCGAACAGATCAACGTGATTTACCGCCGCCGCGACGCCAACTACGGCCTGATCGAACCCACCACCTGAATGGTTCAGGACGGTCGCGCGGCCCCGGGGCGGCTGCCGTAGAAGGCGCGCCCCACCGCCAAACCCGGAGGCAACCAGGGTGCCCGTAACCCTGCCGATGGAACCTGCGGGCTGAAACCCCTCTGCGGGACGCTGCGGAAGGCTCTTTTTGTAGCAGGGTGCTGCAAGCCACGCCCTCGAGGCCCCCGTCTCGCCGCACCGGCCCGGCCACGTTACACCCGCATAAAATTGACGTTAAGTCGCTACTTTTCCTGCACATCAGGTTTTTCTGAGATACCATGGCGGTAATTGTGGGTTGTTGACTATTGAGGGTCTCAACCATGGCCCCCATCCGGGGGGAGGAATTATGAGTGAACTGGTGCCTGGACTGCTGGTGATGGGTCTACTGCTGGGGTACATACTGGTTTTTTGGGACGAGCTGGTTTTCGATCTGGCCTATCTATTGCGCTACCGCAAGCTCCAGAGCCAGACCTTGAGCCCCGAAGAGCTCGAGGCCGACAAACCCAGACGCATGGCGGTTTTCCTGCCTACCTGGCAAGACGCCGCCAGCATTACCCCCATGGTTCGGTCTACGCTGGGCTACACCAATTACTCCCCTCTGCACCTGGATTTTTTTGTGGGGGTCTATCCCAACGACCCAAAGACCCTCGAGGCGGTCGAAGCCCTCTCACAGGAGTTCGTCAATGTGCACATGGTGGTCAGTGATCGCCCTGGCCCCACGCCCAGGGCGCAGTTGCTCAACTTCATGGTGGGCTATCTCGAGCGCTTCGAGCGCAACAACCGGCTCGAGTTCGAGATGGTCGCACTCCACAGCGCGGATGATGTGATACACCCCTACACCTTCAAGCTCTACAGCACCCTGCTGCGAAAATATCCCGCCGTGCAGTTGCCGGTGCTATCGCTGGCATCCCGGGGCAGTTTCTGGAGGCATTTACTGGAAGCAGGCTATGCGGGCGATTCTGCCGAGGAACAGCTTCGTCACCTACCGATTCGGGAAAACCTGGGGTTATTTGTGCCGTCTGCCCTCACCGGGTTTGCCTTGCGCCGTGCGCTACTGTCCGGGATGGCCAGCCACGGCCATATCTTTGGCGTACGGCCCGATGCAACCGACTTCGACCCCGCCCTGCGGCTATGGCAGATCGGCTACCCCGTCCACTTTCACTTGCAGCCCATCTGGCGGTTGGACGACCAAGGGCAGGCCCGGCGTGAGGTTATTTCGGTGAAACAGTCCCTGGGCTGCCGCAATGCCATCAGCAGGAACAAAGGATACTGGACCTATGGTCTGGGCAAGCACCTGCTCGGGTTGCTGCTGGGCCGTCCTCCATCCGAAAAGACCCGGCTGCTACTGCCCCCCAAGCACACCCATACCCTGCTCAACCTGGCCCATTTGATCGGTTTCCCCACCTGGGTCTATGCCCTCCTGGCCCAATTCCCTGGCTGGGCTGGGGCTGGCAGTCCGGCGGTAGGGGTGGTCGCCCTTGCGGGTGTCATTCTGATGGTTCGTGGGGCCATGCGCCACACGGCCGTACACACCCTCTACGGTTCCCAGGAAGCCGGCAAGGCCTCGCTGCTGCCGCCCGGTTTTCCCCTGCGCTGGATTTTGCTGGGGTTACTGCATCTAAAACCCTCCAGGGCCAAACCTGCTTACGCCGGGGAGGCCCACCTCGAGGCCAGCCGGCTGCGCCTGGGCGACCAGTTGCTCTTCTACAACGACCTCTCGGCAAAACAGCTCGCCCTGGCTGTACAAATGCAGGAGTATGGCGTCTGCCGTCCCCGTTTGGGGGAGATCCTGGTGGCCGAGAACTGGATCAGCGAGCAGACCCTGCGCAAACGACTATCCGAGTTGCGCTGGACAAAAATGGCAGCCACGGTCGCCAAGCAGACCCAGGCCCTCAGCAACCCCACCTACTATCCCCGCGACCTGCACCGCCGCAAACCAGGGCAGGTCAACCAGGAAAAAAACCCTACCGTGCTCACCGATACCCTGCTTTAGAAAAGACCAACCCTTTCCCGGTAATAGCAGCAGGACTTGCCGATGGCTACCCGGGGAACGGCAACTCCGGTATGGCATGGCCGGAAGCCTGAAGGAGCAGAGAGGGCTTGGCCCAGCTCACCCCCGATGGTAGAGGGGATGGTCTTTGTGAAGCCGGCAGGATAGACCTGTACTGGAAGTATTCTGAACACTGGCTCGGAACTGCTGGAAAGTCCGGCCCGCTCCACCCCGCCGCAGGGGGGTCGAACCCGTACAACTTTCCAACCGTTGGGCGGAAGGATATGCTGCTGCCATGCGACTCCCAACTGGTTTTCGCGCGGGCGCAGCCCAGGCTGGAATCAAGCCATCGGGCAGGCCTGATCTGGGGTTGTTGGTCTCGAGTACCCCCTGCAACTGGGCTTTTGTGGGAACCCAGAACCGCGCAGCCGCGCCCAGTGTCCTGCGCGGACGCGCCCTCCTGGCAACCCGCAGACCGCTACAGGCGATTGTGGTCAATGCGGGCAACGCCAACTGCGCTACCGGAGAACCAGGTTTTCTGGCCGACCGGCAGATGGCCCAGCTCGCTGCCGCACAGCTAAACATTGCTCCCGAAGCTGTCCTGACCAGCTCTACTGGGGTCATTGGCCAGCCTTTGCCAGTAGAGAAAATTGAGAAGGGACTCCCCCGTATTGCCCTGGGTCTGGATATTGACCCCTTCATGGAGGCCATCATGACCACCGACCTGGCGCCCAAGATGGCCGAAGCCTCCCTCTCCACCGGAGCGCGGGTGGTGGGCATCTGCAAAGGCAGCGGCATGATTCAGCCCAACATGGCCACCATGCTGGCCTATCTGGTCACCGATGCCGCCATTGCCCAGGACGAGCTGCGCCAGGGCTGGCAGGGTGTGATGGACAAAAGCTTCAACCAGGTCACGGTAGACACCGATACCTCGACCAACGACCTGGCCGTGCTCCTGTCCAACGGCGCAGCAGGGCCGGCAGACCTGGGCGAGTTCTGGCAGGCGGTGGAACAGGTCTGTGTGGAACTGGCCCGCAAGCTGGCCCGCGATGGCGAAGGGGCCACCAAACTGATGACCGTAAAAGTTACCGGGGCCGCCAGCGACGCCGAGGCCCGCAAAGCCGCGCTCTCGGTAGCGGCCAGCCCCCTGTGGAAAAGCGCCCTGTATGGCAACGACCCCAACTGGGGCCGCATCATGATGGCGCTGGGAAAGTCGGGGGCCAGCTTGGAGATTGACCGGATCCAGATTTCCCTGCAAGGCATAGGGTTGTACGCAGGCCGGGTGCTGGACTTTAACCGGGCCCAGGCCAGCCAGGCCATGCAAGCCGAAGAAGTGCTGATTGAAGCCGATCTTGGCCTGGGCGAAGGGGAGGGAACAGCCTGGGGCTGCGACCTTACCGAGGGTTATGTGCGGATTAATGCACTCTATACCACCTAAATACCGTGAAACAGAGTGACGCGAAAATGACACGAAGATGATAGACTACTTTTGGAGGTGAGCAAAATATGAAACGTTTAGCACCCCTGGTCGTGTTGTTTGCGTTGATGTTCGGCTCTCTAGGAAAGGCCCAGTCGGATGGCTTTGGTATCTACTCGGGCTGGCCCACCTGGATCGGGGTTCAGTACCAGGTCAGTAACTTCCGCGTGGGTGCCGGTTTTGCTTTTGCTGGGCTGGGGGCCGGGGCGGACTACATGTTCGTCGAGCAGGCTCTCCCTGTAGCACCGGGTTTTGATCTGAGCTGGTATGCCGGTGCTGGAGTTTCAGCGGGCCTATGGACTTTCTTAGGAGTGGGCGGTATCTACATCTTCCCCCATGGCCTTATTGGCATCGAGTATGCGTTTCCAGGACTGCCGTTTAGCGTCTATGGGGAAGGCCAGCTAGGCTTTGGCATCTTTACTGGGAGTGTGGCTGGTGTTGGTGGGCTTGACTACAATTTCCGAAGCGGCCTAATTTTCAGACCCTGAGCAGCTGCTAGGATAGAGGGGTGCGTTACGCGCCCCTACTTTTTTTGTTGTTGCTTACGGCCTGTTACCGACCAGGGGATACCCAGCCGCCCCTGATTGGCATCACCCAGCCCCAGAGCGGGGTGCTCTCGCAGCGCTCGTTGCAGGTGCAGGGGTACGCGCTAGACGATGTGGGGATACAGAGTGTAAAAGCGGGCGGAAAGGAACTGCTCTCCGAGGCCAACCGGGGTCAGAAACTGGTGCGCTTTAGCTTCCGGGTGCAGGCCCCGCAGTCGGGGCAGGTGGAGATCCGGGTGGATGCTACGGATACCAGCGGGCAGACCCGCACCGTGCGGCTGCCGATGGTGCTGGATGCCCGCCCACCCCAGATTGTGATCGAACGGGCCGAACGGGTGGTGACGGTGGTGCAGCCGGCCCGCACCCGTACCCTGCCCGATGGCACCGAGGAGGAAATCCCGGCCCGTACCGAATCCACCCTGCAAATTTCCGGGCGGGTGCTGGATGACACCGGGGTGGATCGGGTCACGCTGCAATACAACCGAACCTTCAACCCCCTTTCCCTGCCCAAGGGCAGGGAAGTAAATTTTTACGTGGAGGTGCCGGTGCGTCGCGCCACCCTGATTGCTGTAGATGTAGCTGGCAACCGTACTAGCGTGGGTGTGAGCCGCTGATTTACTTGCCCAGCACAGAGGTGGTCTGGCGGATGGCAAGGCCGCGGCTGGTCGGACGCAACCCTTCTCCGAAGACCTCGAGCCATCCCGCCTGCAAAGCTTTTTCCCTGGCCTGGCGCAGGAACCGAGGGTTCCAGCCAAATTCCGCCAGGATTTCCTGCTCGGGAACCGGGCGGTCGTGGTGGGCCAGGTGGGCCAGCAGCAGGCGGGCTGCGACCTCGAGCCGTTGCCGCTGCCGGCGCACCCGGCTGGTCAGGAGGCCCTCCAGTGGCGAGAAAAGGAAAGCCAGGGCAAAACACAGACCCGCCACCGTTGCCATCATGCCGGCAATTGAGGCGTCCAGCCAGATGGCCAGCCCATAACCAGCCAGACTGGAAACAATACCGACCCCTACTGCCAAACCAATCATGATCGGTAAGCGCTGGGTTAGCAGATAAGCAGTCGCCGGGGGAATGATCAAGAAGGCCACAATCAGGATCGCCCCTACCGACTGGAAGGCTCCCACTGCAGTAAAAGAAACCAGGCTCATGAGCGCATAGTGCAAGACCCCCGGGGCAAACCCCAGGGCGGCAGCAAGGCCAGGGTCGAAGGTGGAGAGCTTCAGCTCTTTGTAAAACAACAAGATAAACCCCAGGTTGAGCAGGGTCAGCAGGCCCAGCACCACCCACGACTCGGGGATTTCGCGGCCCCACAGCGTTGTGGTTTCGAAGGGAGCAAAGGCAATTTCGCCGTAGAGTACCGCGTCCATGTCCAGGTGAACGTCGCGGTAGTATAGCGAGACGGCCAGCACACCCAGGCTAAACAGGGCCGGGAAGACGATTCCAATGGCCGCGTCGTTGCGCACCTTGCCGGTGCGGCTAAGCCACTCCACCAGGGTCACGGTAGCCAGGCCGGCAGTAGCCGCCCCCAGTAACATCGGCAGGCTTGCGCGGTCACCGCTGGTGAGCCAGAAAGCCAGCACGATGCCTGGAAAAACGGCGTGCGAAATGGCATCGGACATCAGAGCCATGCGGCGCAGCACCAGAAAAGTACCCACCAGGGCCGAGGCGGTAGAGACCAGGATGGCGGTGAGGATGATGACCAGATCAACGTTCATAGGCATGTCCAGGCTCGCGAACCGCGACTCAGGGGTGTTTGGTTGGCAGGCCCACCCGCATGGCCTGCTCAAGCTCGTGGGACTTCTGGTCACCGACTGGGGTCAGGGCAAAACCCTCTTTGCTGGGCTGAACCCAGCCTCGAGCCCGCAACTCCTCCAGGTGCTGCCGGGTCAGGGCCAGCGATTCGCGACGGCGCAGGGCCAGCGTTTCCAGGGTCAGCACGTCGTGGTTGTGCAGCACATGGGCGTCTAGCAGAAGGCGCTCGAGGTGAACCCGGCGGCGGTTCTGCCGGGATCGAACCCAGTCCCACACCAGCCCGCGCAAAGGCGCCAGGAACAGGGAAACCAGGAGGATCACGCTGACTGAGAGGATAATCAGAGGGCCAGTGGGGAGGTTTTCCCGACTGGCGGAGATCAGGGCCCCGCTCAGACCCGCCAGCGCGCCAAACCCTGCCGACAGCCAGAGCATTGCTGCGAGCCGGTCGGTCCACTGGCGGGCGGCAGCAGCGGGTGCAATCAGCATGGCGGCCATCAGAACCACCCCCACCGTTTGCAGTCCCACCATCACCGCCAGTACTGTCAGCGAGGTGAGGAGGGTTCCCAGGCTGCGTACCGGCAGGCCCAGGCTGGTGGCGTAGTCGGGGTCAAAGGTGACCAGCTTGAACTCTTTGTATAGCAAGCCCACCAGCAACAGCGCAATGCTACCCAGGACGATAAAGTTCAACACGTCCGAGGTCACAATGGCGGAGGCCTGTCCGAAGATGAATCGGTCCAGGCCGGCCTGGTCGGCATCTTCGCGGTGCTGGATGAAGGTCAGCAGTACGATGCCAAAGCCAAAAAAACTGCTGAGCATCACCCCCAGGGCCGAGTCCTCGGGCAGGCGGGTGTTTCGCAAAACGGCCAGTACCAGCAAGGAGGCCAGCCAGCCAGCCAGCCCCCCGCCCAGCAGCAAGACCAGGGGAAGCTTGACCCCTGTGAGAATGAAAGCCAGCGCTATCCCCGGTAGCGCGGCATGGGCCAACACCTCTCCCAGCAAACTCTGGCGGCGTAGCATGGCAAAAGCACCCAGCACCCCGCCAATTACACCTAGCAGGGCCGCGCCCAGCACCACGTTTCGCAGGGTGTAGTCGGTAAAAATATGTATGAACACTTCCATAAATGAACCAGCCGATAGGAGAGGATGGCACGACCATCTAGCCGTAATTTGAGTCGCCCGCTATCAGAATGTTACCCTGATCGCCGAGCGTACCCGGTTCCAGGCCCAGCCCAGCAGCAGCCGCTCCGACTCGAACCAGCGGTAGGTGGGGCTGCCACGCCAGCGTTGTAGCAGCCACAGCCCGGACTCAATTAGCAGATAAACGCCTACCACCAGTAGCGCGCTCTTCCAGAAGACCAGCCTACCACCCGCTACAGCCCCAAGCAGCAGGCCCGCCTCCAGAATCATGAAGGGTATCTCGATAAAGACTTGTAACAACAGCAGCTTACCCGCCAGCCGCAGAGCCTGGGAGGCTCCGGGCCGGCTTAACCACCGATCAAGCCAGGGCTTCATATCGGATTGGCGGCCAGCCTCTTGCCGTAGGTGGCCTCGAGGTTTTCCGGAGTAAAGGTCTGGTCTATGGGGCCGCTGGCAATCACCTGGACGTTTAGCAGGGTCAGGTGGTCGAAATAGTCGCGCACCGTCTCGAGGTCGTGGTGTACCACCACCACGGCTTTCCCATAGCCCTTGAGCTCGTGCAAAACCTTCAGGATAGCCTCTTCGGTGACGGCGTCCACCCCGGCGAAAGGCTCATCCATAAAGTAAAGGTCGGAGTCCTGGGCCAGGGCGCGGGCCAGAAAAACCCGCTGTTGCTGTCCGCCGGACAACTGAGAGATCTGCCGCCCCGCAAACTCGCTCATAGAGACCTGCTCCAGGCAGCGCAGGGCCGCTTCGCGCTCGAGCCTGCCGGGCCGCCGAACCCAGCCCAGCCTGCCATACAGCCCCATCATCACCACATCCAGCACGCTGGTGGGGAAGTCCCAGTCCACCGAGCCCCGCTGGGGCACATAGCCAATCCGGGCGCGGGCCTGGGCCAGTTGTTGCCCAAAAAACCAGACCTGCCCCGAGGCCCTGGGCACCAGACCTAACACGGCCTTGATCAGGGTGGACTTCCCTGCTCCATTAGGGCCCACGATGGCCGATAGCTGTCCGGGCGGCACCGCCAAATCCACGTCCCATAGCGCAGGTTTCTCGCGGTAGACCACGGTCAGGTCCCGCACTTCCAGCGGTGCCAGGCCTGAGGGTCGCAGCAGGGCCGGGCCAGATACGGGATGCGTCAAGGAACACCTCCCAGCAGGCCGCTCACAATCGTGCGCACATTGTGTTCCATCATCCCCACGTAGGTTCCTTCGGGGGTGCCGGGGCTGCCAGCGGCATCGGAAAACAACGTACCCCCTACCGTGACGGTCGCCCCCCTGGCCCGCACCGCTGCCACCACCGCCTCGATAGCCCGGCGGGGCACGGTGGCCTCCACAAAAATAGCCCGAATCCTGCGCTGGACTATAAAATCGGCCAGAAGGCGGATATCGCGTACGCCGGCTTCGGTCACCGTGGAGATTCCTTGCAGCCCCCGCACCTCGAGGCCATAGCGCCGACCAAAGTACCCAAAAGCGTCATGGGCGGTGATCAAGACCCGTTGACCCGAGGGAACCCGTGCCATCTGCTGGAGGATGAAGGCATCCAGCCGCTCGAGCCGCTGGACATAGGCTGCGGCATTGGCACGGTAGGTGCTGGCTCCGGCAGGGTCTACTTTGCTCAGGACATCGCGCACCCGATGGACGGCCAGCTTCCACAGGGTGACATCGAACCAGACATGGGGATCGTAGGCATAGGCCTCCCCTGGGGTCTGGATCAGTCGTTCTCGCGGAATGGCATCGGCCACCGCGACGGTATTGGGCATGCGCTCCAGAAGTTCCATCAGCTTGCCTTCCAGATGGAGCCCGACATAGAAGACCAGGTGGGCCTCCCGCAGCTTGCGCACATCGCCCGCTGAAGCCTTGTAGAGGTGCGGATCCACACCGGCACCCATCAGACCCTCCACCCGAACCCGGTCAGCGCCAACCTGCTGCACCAGATCGGTGACGAAATTGACCGTGGTCACTACCCGAACCGGGGTCTGTCGCACCGGCTGGAGCTGGCCTAGTTTGTCGGGCTGCTGGGCCTCGGCCTGGGGCAGCAGGCTTAGAGCCAGCAGCGGGAGGCTAAGCACCCATGGTTTGAAACGGCTATTCATGATCCACATGACAATCTCCCTTCGGACGTATCCACAACACCTGGGCCAGGCTCAACGGCAACAAGTAGCGTTCTCTTCCGACCTGTACCCGGCTTCCCTCGGCCACATGCTCCAGCAGTTGAATCTGGGCGCCGGGTTTAAGGCCCAGGTGAGCAAAGAGGTTGAGCGAGTCCTGATCCTGGGTGGCAACCCGGGCGACCATGCCGTACTCACCGCCTTTCAGTGCCGCCAGGCGGCGGTTGGGGGTGGTCTGGGGCAGCTCGAGGTTTGCCCCCGGGATCGTGTCGCCGTGGGGGTCGTGGGAAGGATGGCCCAGCCACTCGGCAATACGTTGTTCAAAGGCTTCAGAGATGTGGTGCTCGAGCTTTTCTGCTTCGGCGTGCACTTCTTCCCAGCCATAGCCCAGGGCCTGGTGTAGATAGGCCTCGAGCAGCCGGTGGTGGCGCAGCACTTCCAGGGCCACTTTGTAGCCCGCCACGGTCAATCGCACACCCCGGTAAGCCTCGTAGTCGACCAGCCCGAGCTCAGAAAGCTTTTTCAGCATCCCCGTTACCGAGGCGGGTTTGACCTGCATCCGGTCGGCCAGATCCTGGGTGGATACGACCAGGGTATCTTCCAGTTTGCCCATGCCTTCGCCGCCGCTGCCCAGCAGAAGCACCTGTTTCAAATAGTCTTCCTGGGCTTCGGAAAGAGGCGTTCTGGCAGCCAGCTCGTTCACAGGCTCCACCCCCCGTTGCCCACCCATAGTGAGAGCAGGGCAGTTAGCCCCAGCAAGACCATCCGCGTGTGAGGCCACACCCACCCACGGGTTTCGATTTCAATGCACCCAGAAACCAGTGTTCCCAGGCGGTAGAGCTTCTCAGCACGGCCAGGTTTATTCACGAAGGGATCCTCTCTCGGCATTTAGTCTCACCTGCCCAACTCGACTTATATTTTTAGGCTAGGCTAAACCATTTGTCAAGGGTAGCTGTGGAAGACCTAATACTGAGCTGGGGTGGATCGCCTCCCCGTGCACTGCTGCAGGTCGTATTCGAGGCAAACAGAGCTTTGGAGCAGACTTTCGCGGGAATTGTTCGGCGAGCATGCAATTGAACGGATGGGCCACAGGTTTGACACGCACTTACCACCAGGGTGGAATGCGGCCCTCGAGTATCTGCAAAATTACCGGAACGTTGTCCTGAGGCCATTGTACCGGACTCGGTTGGTTCGACCCGACCAGCGGGAGAGGCCATTTTTCGCCGAGCGCTGCGAGGGGGTGGTTCTCCGGTTTATAGAATCGCGGGATGGGGTTCGGGTAGGATCGGGTCTCTTTTTGACTCCTGTACGCCAGAGAACCGGCTGCTCCCCCATCGAGATCCAGTGCAGTCTTGGTGCGCCCAGGATTGAAATTCCGGTGAGGGTTCTACCCGGTGCACTTCGGGGGTTTGCGTCGGCGCGGCTCTGGGGCCGGGCCTTTACTGGTAGAACAAATTCCTACCGTGGAGATAGGTAGCGCCAGCCCTCCTTCGCTGAGGGGGATCCCTACGTATTTTCTGATTTCAAGATTAGCGCGCACCCTGGTGGCTCGCTTCCCCCTGGCCTGCTCTGCTGTAAACTAGGGGTTGAATGCGAACGGTTCGTGATCTGCGCCTTGCTGGCCTAATTGCCTATCTGGCGGCCCTGATTGCTGGGCTGGTTGTCTCCGGGATTGTGCACCTGGCCTTTGGACGGCGGGGTTTGTTTGGCTGGGAAGGTTTTAATTTTTTCGGCATACTCGAGAGCCTTTTCTTCCTGCTGGTATTCACCCTCTCGCTGTGGATTGCCAAACGAGCGGTCAAGGTGACCACCACCACCCTGCTTTCCGCCGGGATTTTTGCTCCCACCTCGGCCCGCAAGATGGCCCGACCGGTGCCGGTTATCAGTGCCCTGCAATCCTTCGAGGGCAACATCGCGGTGCTGCTTGAAGCAGGGCATCCGGTCGGCATCATTGGCATTGCGGACTCGCTGGTGCCCTGGGACGAGGCCCCGGTGGTTCCTGGCGAGACGGCGGCAAGCGAACTGAGCTCTTTGTTCCGCCAGCACCAGATTGTGTTTGCAGCGGACGGCGACACCATTCATGGCATGATTACCCGCGAACGCTACTTCAAGTATCTGGGCGCAAAATAGCGCTCTTTATAGATCATTCGGTCTGCCTGGCACTGGCCTGGCCAAAGAGCGGTCACGCGAGGTGAGGGAGGCCAAAGCAACCCCGAACCCAGGGCTCGGCCGTGTGCCAGAGCGGTAGATAAACATACTTTGCCTTTGGCGTGGCGTATCCTAAGTGACAACTGGAGATACCCATGACCAAAGCCCCGGATATCGTAGATTTGCTCAACCTGGCCGTAGACCGTAGCTCGAGCGACCTGGTCATCACGGTCGGTCTACCCCCGATGATCAAAATTGACGGGGAGTTCCACCCCACCGAGTATGAACCCCTCACCCCCCAGGAAACCCGTCGCCTGACCTACGCCCTGATGGACGAAAAACAGCAGCGGGTCTTTGAGGAGGAGAAGGAACTCGACTTCTCCTTCAGCCTGCCGGGCAAGGGCCGTTTCCGGGTCAATATCTTTTTGCAGCGCGGTAGCGTGGGTGGGGTGTTGCGGGTGGTGCCTTCCAACGTGAAGAGTTTTGAGGAACTGGGTCTGCCCAAGAACGTGGCCGATATCGCTATGAACCCCCGTGGTCTGGTGCTGGTGACCGGCCCCACCGGCTCAGGCAAGTCCACCACCCTGGCCTCGATGATTGATTACATCAACGAGCGCAAGCGCTGCCACATCGTCACCATCGAAGACCCTATCGAGTTCTTCCACCGCCATAAATCCTCCATCATCAACCAGCGCGAGATCGGCTCCGATACCCACAGCTTCGACAAGGCCCTGCGTTCGGTGTTGCGTCAGGCCCCCGATGTGATTCTGGTGGGGGAGATGCGTGACTACGAAACCATTGCGGCTGCCATTACGGCAGCAGAAACCGGCCACCTGGTTTGTGGTACCCTGCACACCAACAGCGCTCCTGAGACCATTGACCGTATCATTGACGTTTTCCCCCAGGCCCAGCAAGAACAGGTGCGGGTGCAGCTTTCCAACAACCTGGTCGCGGTTCTGACCCAGCAGCTTCTAGCCAAGGCCTTTGGCGGGGGGCGTGTCCTGGCCTACGAACTCATGATCGCTACCCCGGCGGTGCGGGCGCTCATTCGTGAAGGTAAGAGCCACCAGCTGGTCAGTGTAATTCAGACCGGCGGACAGTTCGGCATGATCACCATGGACGCCTACTTGTCCGATCTTTTCAAGCGCAAACTCATTACCTATGAAATGGGGCAGTCGCGCTCGGTAGATCCTAAGGAGTTTGCTCGTCTGGCGAGCGCAGGCAGCGCATCGCCCCAGACCGCGGGTATGCGCCGCACGTAAATTTTGGTAGCAGCGCACTGCTTCATCCAGGGATGTCGTTTGCGCAATTCGGGTGCAAAGCATTTGCGAGACCGAAACCTCGGCGCCATTTGCTCCACCCTCCGGGCTCGAGGGGCCTTCGATACTTTGGGCGTAATCTGAACGTTCCCACCGTTAAGGTGTGAATAGCTGGTCTCCTGGGAGCCAATTTGCGCGTAGGCTTGTAAGGTATATGGCGGGGCATTCACCGTATTAGCGGTTGGCAGGGGGCTTGCAGCGTGGCTTTATCAAGAATTCGTCGGGTGCTTAACAACCGCATCGCACAGAATGCGGCGGCTTTGTATGCCGTGCAGATTCTGTCCTATATCCTCCCCCTGATTTCATTGCCCTACCTGGCACGGGTACTCGAGCCCCACCACTTTGGCCTGGTGGCTTTTGCCCAGAGCTTTGCCAACTGGCTGACGGTGATAGGGGAGTACGGCTTCAACTACTCCGCAACCCGCTCCATTGCACGCCTGCGGGATCGGAAAGATGCTGTGGCGGGCATCGTGACCTCCATTATGGGAGCCAAGCTGCTGCTGGTCTTAGGAATGGTGGCCATGACCCTGATTGCCTGGACAGCTATTGAGAGCTTTCGCGCCCATCCCGACCTGATTTTTTGGGCATTTATGATTGCCTTCGCGGCAGCCTTCAGCCCTTTGTGGTATTTCCAGGCAATTGAGCGTACCTGGGTGGTGGCAGTTCTGGAGGGCTTTATTCGACTGGGCCATTTGATTGGGATTTTCTTGTTTGTCCGTGGCCCTGAAGACGCCTGGATTGCCCTGGCCATCCATGCTATCGCTTTTAGCGTGGCCACGACCATCGAACTCTGGCTGATGTACCGCAAGGTTCCTTTTATGTGGCCCACACTTAAGATGAGCTGGGTGGCGCTTCGCGTAAGCTGGAGCTTGTTTCTGGCTCGAGCCTCGGACAGCTTCTATACCTCGGCCAATGGGGTGATTCTGGGCCTCCTGACCACGCCCATCCAGGTGGGTTTTTTTGAGAGCGGCAACCGACTGGTGCGCCCGGGCCTGGCGATCCTGTGGCCCCTGGCTCAGGCCATCTATCCCCGCATCAACCACCTGATCAAGCGTGATGCCGATGCTGCCATGCGCCTGAGCCGCCTGGCTTTGTGGGCTACGGTGGGCCTCGGGCTGGTGGGAGGGGTGGTGCTGGCTGCGCTGGCGCCGGTTCTGATTATCCTGCTGTTCGGCGAACAGTACAAAGCCTCGATTCCGGTTTTGCAGGTGCTGGCCCTGTTGCTGCCCATCGTCGGCTTTGGGTACTCGCTCTCCATGCAGTACATGTTTCCCCGGCAGATGGATCGCGAGGTGCTGTACTCGGTGCTTAGCGCCGGTGTGCTTAACCTTGTGCTGGCAGTAATTCTGGCTCCGCGTATGGGGGCCCTGGGAATGGCCATCGCGGTGGTATCAGCCGAGGCCTGGGCTGCCGGATTCCGGTTTGTGGTACTCAAGCTGCGGAAGATCTTATG
>NZ_CALMCQ010000373.1 GCF_937863175.1 uncultured Meiothermus sp.
AGTCCTCCCAGCGGGCAGGTCGCCGGGTGAGGATGTCGAGGTGGAGGTGGGCGGTAAAGCAGTTGTTATTGGAGGAATAGCTCTGAGCGTGGCGGCTCAGCAAGTAAGTTGTGCACCATATTATCGCAAGAGCTTTATCAGTTGTGCAGACCGGATGCTGCGAGTTCTTTCAAACTATTTGTGGCAATGTAGATGCTGGTGTCGAAAACTACCCGCATCACTTTTTGCGGGCCGTGCGCACGGCATCTACTGCCATTTTGATAGCCTCTTTTTCGCTAATCTGGCTGGCTTTAGGCCCGGACATGCGCCCTTCGGCATCCCAGTCGGAGAGCTGAACGTCTTCATCCTGCATTTTCTCGAGCTCTTTGTCCCAGTCTTTGCCTCGGGCTTTTTTGAGAGCTGCGATTATCTCACTGAGGTCGTCGGGCAGCAATATCACTACGAGGTCAGTGTAGCATGCTCCGGCGCGGCAATAAGGAGGGCTCGAGGTGAAGCGCTTTGCCGAATACCTTCGCTTTCACCGTTTCTTGGTTACCTTTTTCTTCGGTGCAAGTTCATTTAGGGCTTCGGCAATCCGCATTACCCTGATTTTGGTGCTCTTGCCCAGGATTTCTTGATAGATATGGTTCCGGTTCTGGCTTACCAGGATATCAGCCCGCGCGTTGATGGCGATGGAGATAATCCAGTTATCGTCTGTATCTCCAGAGCTCTTGATCATCCGGCGATCTGGGATTACTTCAGCCTTGGCCCGAATCAACACCACCAGGGCATTGGCCACTTCCAGGGGTATGTACTTTTCTGGCTTTTTGGGCTCTTGAAACTGCTCTTTGACTACCCTGAGCAGTTCTTCGATTTGCTTTTCCGAGGCAAACACTTGCAGCTTGCCCCGAATCATCATGTCCACCAGCTTGGCCCCTCCCCCATTGGGGGTGAGCAAGCGGCTGATGTAACAGTTGGTGTCGAGGACAACCTTCATTTTGTGCGGCTACGGTCAATAGCGGCGGCGGCTACCTTATCCGCTTGGCTCCCGCTCATTTTTCCCTTGCGCTGGTCATGCTTTTTCAACAGGGTTTGGGCAGCCGCCACGCTCATTTTGCGGGGTTTGGGGGTAAGCAATAACTCTTCCGCAGCCAGCACTGCTTTGTCGCCGGCAAGCAACGAATCAATGGCCTTGCCCAGCTCTTTGTCCCAGTCTTTGCCTCGGGCTTTTTTGAGAGCTGCGATTTTCTTGCTGAGGTCGTTGGGCAGCAATACCACCATGAGGTCAGTGTAGCATGCCCCGGCACGGCAATAAGGAGGGCTCGAGGTGAAGCGCTTTGCCGAATACCTCCGTTTTTCCGGCAGCCCCCAGGACAAGAAGTCTAGTCCCGAAGCCCATCACCGGACCAACCTGGAGTAAGTGCCGCGCCAGGGTGGGGAACTGGTGCAGACCTACCAGGATGTGATCTCGGGCCGGGTACGTAGCCGGGAGGGGTGGCAGAGGAGATTATTGGGTTGAGCCTGGAGCTTCACTCCACCCTGCACGGCCAGTACACCTTCGATGATTAGGCAGGGGAGTTCCGCTTTGGGGTAGGCGCCCTCTTCGCGGCAGTAGTATCTCTGGCTTTCCCTAAGATGCGGCTCGGTAGTAGTGTAGACCGTGGTTTATGGTGGCCCATAACTGTGAAGGGGCTCCATGTACGAACCGCGAAATGCGGCAGGTGAGCAGCGCTAAGTCTCGTCCGCTCGCGAACATGGCACAGCTATAGCCAGTCTTTGAAAAAGTCCCGTACCTTCTTAAGCGCTTCAATGAAGCGGTCTATGTCTTCGTGGGTGGTGTAGACGTAAAAGCTGGCCCTGGAGGTCGCAGCCACGCCCAGCTTGCGGTGCAGCGGCTGAGCGCAGTGGTGTCCCGCTCGAACTGCAATACCGTACTGGTCGAGAGCGGTAGCCACATCGTGGGCGTGAATGCCTCCCAGCACAAAGGGAATCACCCCGGCCCGGTCGGAGTCTCTGGGGCCAAAGGTGCGTACTTCGGGCAGTTCGTCGTCCAGGCGCTTTAGGGCGTAAGCGGTCAGCTCGAGTTCATGCTGCCAGACCCTGTCCATGCCCAGCTTCTTCAGGTATTCCACTGCCGCTGCCAGCCCAATGGCCTCGGCAACCGCCGGGGTTCCCGCCTCGAGGCGCTGGGGGGGTTGGGCATAAGTGGAACGGTCCACAAAGACTTCTCGAATCATGCTGCCGCCACCCAGAAAGGGGGCCAGGGTTTCCAGCACCTCGTAACGGCCCCAGAGTACCCCTACCCCGGTAGGGCCGCACATTTTGTGTCCCGAAAAGGCATAAAAATCGGCACCCAAAGCTTGTACGTCTACAGGCATGTGGGGTGCCGACTGCGCTCCATCCACCACTACCAGCGCTCCCACGGCCCGGGCTGCTCGAGCAATCTGGGCCACCGGGTTGACCGTGCCCAGCACGTTGGAAATGTGCGTAACGCTGACCAGCCTGACCCGCTCGGTCAGGAGCGTCTCGAGGGTATTCAAGTCCAGGCGGCCATCCGAGCCCAGCGGAATGGCTTTAATTTTGGCCCCGGTACGCTCACATACCAGATGCCAGGGCACCAGGTTGGCGTGGTGCTCCATTTCGGTAAGCAGAATTTCATCCCCAGCCCGTAGATTGTTCAGCCCCCAGGCATAGGCCACCAGGTTAAGGGCCTCGGTGGTGTTGCGCACAAAGATGATCTCGTGTTCATCGGCTCCGATGAAGCCAGCCAGCGTTCGCCGGGCATTCTCATAGGCTTCGCTGGCCTGTACCGAGAGGGTGTAGGCCCCCCGGTGGATGCTGGCATTGAGTTCTCGGTAGTAACGGGAAACTGTTTCGATGACCACCTCAGGCTTCTGGCTGGTGGCCGCCGAGTTGAGATAGACCAGATCGGGATGCTGGGCCAGGAGTGGAAAATCCTGACGGATGACTTGGGGTGTAACGATGGCCATGCGCTCAGGGTAGCGCATTTCCGACAGGATGGTTAGGATGAAAGGTTCATTTACCCTTCCTTCGTTCAAACCCCTTCGATCTGGTACCCAGCGGAAGGACATGACCTCTTACTCAGGGGCAGAAGCACGTTTCATGCAGGAGAAAAAGTTAACCGCTCGGGTAAAAAAGGGCGGGCAATTGGGGGAATTTTACTGTTCTAGATAGGTATTTAATCCAAATTAACACGCCCCTTTTGCTCGTTAAAAATCTCGTTACGCTTACGTTGTCCTTCCAAGCCACTTTTTGTACCCCTTAACGAATCGGTACAAGCCGCTACCCATGCGGGCAAACCCCGATAACGGAAGGATTACGGCAAAGTTCGTACCCTCTACCCAGTGCAGCCGCATATGCGGCCCGGAAATACCGGTACTCAGGTGATTTCGATGAAGAAAGTCAAGACCTGTCGCTCGTGTGGATCGGGAGAAATAGTATCCTTTCTGAGTTTGGGAAGGCTTCCCCTTTCCAGTATTCTGAACTCCGATCAGCTTGCCGCTCCCGAAGAACGGCGAAGCCTCGAGGTGGGCTTTTGCAAGCGCTGTGGACTGGTTCAACTGATCGGCGACCCCATCGAGGCCCCCTTCCAGGCCCCGGTCGGGCCTGTGCATGGGGGGCTGCTCGAGCAGCTGATGCACAACTATCGGCTGGGCACCCACCACCTGGTGTTGGCGCTGGCGGGGAGCAGTCCAGAGCTGATGCGCCAGCTGATGCAAGCAGGGGTACGGGTGGTCTATCTCGAGACCCATCCAGAGCGCAGCAAAGCGGCTGCCAGCAAGGCCATTCCCACCCGCCACGAGCGTTTTGACCGCAACTATGCCAACCACCTGCGCGAGGAGGGGCTGCGGGCCGATGTGGTGCTGGTCAATCAACTGCTTGCTCACAGCAGCGATCTCAATGGACTGCTCGAGAGCCTCGCGGCAGTTCTCAAGGATAGTGGCTCGGTGGTGATGGAACTACCCTATGTGCGGGAGTTGCTCGAGGCCAGGCAGTTCGAGCATTTCACCCATCAGCAGCAACACTACTTCTCGGTCAGTGCCTTATATGAACTGGTGCGCCGCCACGGCTTGTGGCTCCACCGGGTCGAACCGCTTTCGGAGGGCTATCTACGCTACTACCTGGGCAAGGCCCGCCAGATCGAACCTTCGGTTGGCAGGTACATGGATGAGGAGCAAAAGCTGGGCCTGACCACAACCGCCTACTACCTCGAGTTTGCCTCTCGCATCGCTGCGGTACGCGAAGCGTTGCTGGCGTTGCTAACCGAACTGCGGGCCCGTGGGCGAAGGGTAGCCGCTTATGGCGCCAGTCCGCAAGCAACGGCCTTGCTCAATTATGTGGGGCTGGGCCGTGAAGTGATTGATTTCGTGGTGGACAGCGATATCAGCAAACATGGTCGCTATCTGGCTGGGGTGCATATCCCCATCCATGGCACCCACAGACTGCTCGACGAACAACCTGATTATCTGCTCCTGCTCAGCGATCAGCCCAGCGAGATGGCCCACCAGTACCGGGAGTATTTAAAACGGGGCGGCAAATTTATTGTAGCCCTTCCCCATCCCGACATTCTGAACTCACCCCTCGAGCAAAAGATTCAGACTGGCAGTTGAAAGCAACAGGTAAGGAGCGGCAAGCCCAGAAGCCTGGCGCTTCAGTCTTTGGCAACAGCAAGGTAGCAGGATTTTTGTACGTTACTTGCCCTGCCGAACATAAAGCGCTAAACGCTTGAATCTTGTGAGACATACAGCCGGGTACAAATCTGCTTGCAACCCCCATAGCTGATCTACTTTCGTGCAATCCAGGAGCGGAAAATGCTGCCGGTATCTTCACCATAACCACTCAAAGCAAGCCCTGCGCGCCGGATGTATATTCGGTCAGCTCCGGGGTAAATATCGCGCAAGGCCCGGTACAACACAGGTTCGTCGTCGAGGTAGACCTGAAACCGCTCGCCATCACAAACCACCCGCAAACGTACCGGTACTCCGTGGTAGAGCAGACCGGGCACACGACTCCAGATCATGTCGTAGGGCTCTTCATAACCGGTAAAGCGCAGTATTGCAGCCACCGAACTTTCCCTGTCATCCAGGCACAAGGTTACCACCAGATGGTGCTTGGCATCTTGCCAGATACAGACTCCAGCCCGGCTTTGCTGGTTTTGCCCCACACACTGGCCCGGAGGGAGGATTTCGACTTCCAGATCGGCCAGACCGGTGCTGTCCCAGGGTATGGTGTAGAGGGTGCGCTCTCCCCCAGCAGCTTCGATACGCAGGCCCCCTTCAGCAGGCATCAAATTTCCACGTCCCAGGGTGGGTTCCCAGCAAATCAGCAAATCTTCAGCAGCATGGTTCAGATAGGGCGCAAATACCGTCTGTTGGCCCTTAGCCTGCCAGGGTAGGCCCAGTTCAAGCGCTGGTGGCAACACCACTTCACGCGGATGCACTTCGAAGTCGGCGGCCTGTCCCGCCAGTCCAACACCGGTCTCGTTCGCCAGGCGATGCTCGAGGATCGGACCTTCGGAAAAGAGCGGCTGGCCGTCCAGGGTAATGGTGAGGGCTTGCCCGTCGTCCAACACCTGCACCCAGTGGGGTTGCTGGGCCTGGCCCGTGTAGGGTTTGGCGGCCAGCACGACTTGCTGGAGGCCATATTGCAGCCGCAGGCGGATTTCCCGTGGGCTCAGTTCCAGGGCGAGGTAATGCCTCTGATCGTGGTAGCGCCAGATCAGGCTGGCAGGCGCAGTCAGGCGTACATGAAACAAACCCCCAGCTTCCTTTAGGTGCAAGAGCATGCACGGGCCGTGCAGGTGCCATACCCCACCGTGGGCAGCCTTGCGCCCCAGCTGGGGCTGGGGATCGGCAGTCAGGGCCGTGCCATACCCCTGCCACTCTGGTATATCCGCTACACGCACCCCATACACCCGGGTATCTACGCGGTGCCCCATCTCACCGAGGATGGACTGGTGAATCCCAGCGTACAAATCCTTCGCAGTCAGGCTATAGGGGTCTATCGCTAAAGGCCGTAGTTTCGGCAACGTCGGCAGGTGACGGCTGCCCTCGAGCGAACCGGCATAAAAAGCCACACCCTTCTCGCGCAGTATCGAGACCAGATAGATTGGGTTGTTCTGAATGCCCAGCAACAGATGGTGTAAACCCCGCACCTTGGCTGCACATAGCAGGCCATTCTCGCTTGGGTGTCCCTGCATCACCAGGGATTGGCCGGACTCGAGGGGGTGGGTCGGTACCGGTTGATCAAACCAGCCTACCGCCAGGTTTTCCCGCATGGGCTGTACTGAAAAGTGGGCCTTAAAGGGAATTCCGATGGTAGAGTCCTCCCGGCTGCGACCAAAGCTTCGCGGCAGGATGCCGAGGTCTGCAGCACAGGTTTGGGAGTTGTTGTGCCCATTGAGCATGAAGACCCCAAAGGCCAGTCCGGCCTTTCGGGCAAAGGGGCCATAAGCAATTCCCTGGCGGCCCCAGCCCGGTGTGTCCAGGGGGGCAAAACGCAAAACCCCATCTTCCACCGAGATTTTGGCCTCTGCATCCACCCCCAGGCGCACAGCTCCACAATCACTGGTGCTACCGATAACCTCGCCGTACAACACCTCCCGCGCAAAGCGATCCAGGATTTCGGCAGGGGAAGTCTTAGGGTGTTTCATGCGGTGGTCACATCGCTCTGGCCCACTTTATGCAAGTGCACATAACCCCAGCGTGAAGAATAAAAACCTGCAGCAATCGGGAATTAGTGCTCCAGAACGTTACCGCAGGCCCGTGACCGGTTGGGTATGAAACGACTGCATAACGTCAGAGCATAACAGACCATCCATACCGGTCTGCCTTCAAACAACACATTTCCCGACAACCTATTTAGCCCATCAAAGCAAAAATTGAATGGGCAAACACCAGAAAAAAACCATCGCTGCCTACCATGGTCAGGTTCAATTCCTGCACCCTGCCCCTCGTTCAGGTCGTCGTGCTGTCAACTACCCCAGCGATGCGCAGCCAGTACCTGCATACCATCCGGTATCTGCCCTTCGGGACGGGCGTGGTCTGTATGGGTGCAGTTACGCCTGAATACGGTTGGGGGAAGGTGCGGGAACCTCTTCACTTCTTGCGCCTTGCTGGATGCCGATCAGGAAGCCCATCTTCATCAGGGCGATAATCTGTTCGGTCTGGCCCGACTTGACTAGTTCGTCCACATATTCTGCCAGGCCGGGTGGAAAGGGCATCTGCTGCAAGGCTTCTCGATTCGCCTCCACCATTTGTTGAATCCACTCGAGGGGGGTCATACCTACTTGCCAATATAGCACTCAACTTTCCTAACATTCGGATTTCTGACACTATCGTTCACCACCCGACCCTCGTGGGTGAACACATCCCCCTGGTTAAGGCCAACTGCAAACAGCCTTGCCCTCGCCCTTTCCCACCTTCCGGCAATCTTGTTCGCGATCCCCCAATTTCGGAGCCGTTGCTTACGAGCCAACCTGCCGCTCATTGGCCGATAGGTCGCTCTGGAGCCAGGCCAGCACGGCCTCGGCAGCCGTCAGGTTGGTCGCCAGTGGGACATTGTGGACATCGCAGACCCGCATCAGGGCCTGCACGTCGGGTTCATGGGGCTGGGCCTGGAGGGGGTCGCGCAAAAAAATGACCGCCAGCACCTTGTCCTCGGCAATCAGGGCCCCGATCTGCTGGTCACCACCCAGCGGCCCCGAAAGCATCCGGGTCACCGTCAATCCGGCTTTCTCTTGCAAGATGCGCCCGGTAGTGCCTGTGGCGACTAGAGAAAACCGTGAGAGCAGATCCTTGTGGTCTTTGGCAAAGGACACCATATCGGTCTTCTTGCCATCGTGGGCAATCAGGGCCAGCGCTTTCATAGACTCCATTCTATGAGCCCACCATCAGAACCATTTACACAAACCATCCCTCGCCCTCAACTCCCAGCCATAAGCGATACAACCCCCCACAGGAGGGCATCCTTGAACCTCTATTTCACCGAGCAACTCTTCCAGGCCCACGGCGGTTATTTCTGTGCCCAACCGCTATGCACAAGCCCCTCGGGTATGATTGACCTGGACGACATAGGGCGCCGGCTTATCCCACATATCAAAAACCCGGCCAACCAGCTAAGCATTGGAGGCTTCCAGCGCAGACCTGTAACTACATCCAGCTCAGCATAAATTTGAATACAACGCCCGCGGCGAGCAGTTTGGCAGATACGCTCGACAGGTAAGACAAACTTAGTGTGGGGCAGCTTAAATCACAAAGTTCCGCAAGAACCGCCCCGACTGAATTACGGCCCGCTTACGGTCTTCCAGGCTGCCCTCGTAGGCCCGGTCTTCAACCTCGATGCAGACCGGCCCGTTGTAGCGGGCTTCGGTCAGGTTGGCGAAGAACTGGGTCCAGTTCACATCACCCAGGCCCGGCAGTTTGGGGGCATGGTATTCCAGCGGGGTGGCCATACTCCCTACCTGGCGAAGTTTATCCTGGTCTATTCGCACATCTTTGGCATGGATGTGGAAGAGTTTGTCCTTGAACTCCAGGAGGGGCCAGGCCGGATCCATCATCTGCCAGACCAGGTGGCTGGGGTCGTAGTTCAGACCAAAGCAATCCGATTCGATGCGGCTGAACATCTCGCGCCACACCACCGGGTTGATGGCCATGTTTTTACCACCAGGCCACTCATCGCCTGTGAAGTACATGGGGCAGTTCTCGATCCCCACCTTCACCTTTTGCTTCTCGGCATGCTTGATGATTTCGGGCCAGCGCTCATCAAACAAAGTCCAGTTGTCCTTCAGGCTTCGGGTGTGGTCGCGTCCAATAAAGGTGTTCATACGACCCGCCCCCAGCCTGGCTGAGGCCGTGATGACCTTTTTGATGTGCTCAATATATACGCTGGCTTCTCTTTCGTCGGCCACCAGGGGGTTGGGATAATAGCCCAGGCCCGAAATCGAAACCCCGTGTTTTCTGGTAAGGGTCATGATTTTCTTGATCTCAGCCTCATTCAGGCTAGCCACATCAATATGGGTTACTCCGGCATAGCGTCGTTCGGCCTTGCCTTTGGGCCAGCACATCACTTCTACCGTCTCGAAGCCCTGTTCACTGGCAAACTCGAGCACCTGTTCCAACGAGAGGTCGGGGAGAATCGCACTTACAAAACCAAGTTCCATGATGGTCTCCTCTGGAGGCTATCCGCCATCAGTACTTCACTTTCATCCACTTGCCCGTCTTGTTACTGGCTAGAATCGCCTCGCACAACGCCAGTTCCCTGTGGCCGTCCTCGAAGGTGGCGTAGAGTGGTTTTTCGCTGGGTCTGCCCGCTTCGATATCGGCATAGATGGCTTTATAGAGCTGCTTGAACGTATCGGGGAAACCCTCGGCATGGCCACCGGGGTAGCTGGTATAGACCGCTGCTGTATCGGCTAGTAGCCCCGGATCACGCAGTAGTATTCGATTGGCTTCGTTGCGCTCTCCAATCCAGAGCTGTTCGGGGCGTTCGCCACTCCAGGCCAGGGCTCGTTTGCTGCCCGCAATCTCATACTCGATGGCATTCTTGCGTCCGGCAGTCACCTGCGAGACGGTAAGCACCCCCCGTTGCCCCCCCTTGAAGCGCAACAGTACGCTGGAGTAGTCCTCGGTGTTGATCTTAACCGGAGTGGTGGCCGGTTTCTTGCCGCCCTTCTTTCCACTAAAGGTTTCCAGCGAGCCCTGGGGTGCCTGCCGTACTGGATGAACCGTATAGAGGTCGGCCATCACGCTCTCGACTTCCAGGCCGGTGATGAAGGTGACCAGATCCAGCCAGTGGGTGCCGATATCGCCAATGGCCCGCAACTCGCCTCCCTCCGAGGCCAGTACCCGCCAGTTGAAGTCGGAGGGGTACAGGAGCCAGTCCTGCACATAGCTGCCCTTGATGTGCAGTACCTCACCGATAGACCCGGTTCGTACCAGGTCTCGAGCATGGAGGTTGAGGGGATAAAAGCGGATATTGTAATTGACCGCAGCAATCCGTTTGGGGTACTGCTGGAGGGCTGTAATCATTTTTCGGGTCTCCCTGGTGGTCATCCCCAAGGGCTTTTCGCAGATCACATGCTTACCCGCCT
>NZ_CALMCQ010000374.1 GCF_937863175.1 uncultured Meiothermus sp.
CTCCTTCAGGTATTGCAGGACGGTTTCGTCAAGAGCGGGGCCACCCTGGTAGCGTTCTTCCAGGTTTTCCATCCCGATCAGCGCTCTAAGAGCAAGCTCGGTGGTCTCGTCCCACTGTCCACTAATAGCCCCGGTGTACTGCCCCTGGCGGTGTAACAAGGCCTGAATCCAGACAATTTCCCTGGTGCTCAAAGGTCTGGTGGGCTCGCCTGCCCCAAAGAGCAGCTGATGAATCGCTAGCAGTCGCTGTAACTCCTGCACCGGGTCTGGATGGTCATCCACCCGCAGGTCAATCCAGCGCTCCATCCCACCATAGCCTTTGCCCTCGCCCACCACCAGCAAGGCCGCGGCCTGCCGCCCACGCCTGTCCCCACCCGCACGGTCGGACTGCAGCAAGGCTTCGACCAGTCGTTGGGGAAAAGCCAGGTCGGAGCGGTTCAGAAAGGTCTGTACCAGCATTTCGACCACCTCGGGGCCGGTCAACAAATTGCCCTGAGCCGCATAATTAGGCCCCCACTGCCCCCCTGCCCAGGCATGGCACTCCTGCCCTGTAAAGCTCAGGCTCTCGCCGTTTGCTAACACAAAGCCAACCTGCCGCCTGGCAAGGTCGGGGTCGTTGCGGGCAAACACCGACAGGATATCCTCCGGGCCAGCCCCCGCTTCCATCAACGCCAGCCCCATCGGGCCAAAATCGGGGTTGGCATAGGACTGGGTCGCCACCGCACCCACACCCGCCCTGGCCCAGGGCACCACAAAACCCACCGCCAGAAACTTGCTGGCTACGGCTATTCCCAGAAGGCCTGTATCGGGGTCGCGGGCTACCAGTGAAAAGGTGCTTATGGGAAGGCTCTCGCTCATCGGCCCTATCCTACGCCGAGAAGGGCACTAAAGAGGAGCGCGTTCCTCGGTCAGGCAGTGGGGAAGATGGCTGAGAAAGTCGGCTTCAACCCCCGTAGAGATTCACGAAAAGAGGAATGTGAACCACTGGTATTACCACGCCGCCTTGGATTTTTCAGTCCACAAACGCCACCGGCTTCTGGGTGGCCTGGAGAAGTTGGTGTTGGAACTCGAGGGGATCCACCTCGATAGCTCCAAAACGAGCCAGGTGGGGGTTTTGTACCTGCACATCGAACAACTCAAAATTCCGCTGGCGCAGGTATTCGACCAGGCGAACCAGGGCTACCTTGGAGGCTTCGGAAACGCGGTAGAACATGGTATCGCCAATGAAGGCAGCCCCCAGCGAGACCCCCAGGATACCTCCGGCCAGTTCCCCGTCCAGCCAGGTCTCAAAGCTATGGGCAAAGCCATACCGGTGCAGGGCCAGATAAAGCTGGGCTACCTCAGGGGTGATCCAGGTCTCGTTTTGATACGACCAGCCACGGGTCGCGCATCCTTCCAGAACCCCTGCAAAATCGCTGTTAGTCCGCACCTCAAACCGCTGGGCATTGAGTGTCCGCCGCAGACTCCTGGGAATATGGAATCGGTCGTCCAGGGGCATTACGGCCCGTCTGGATGTTCCATAAGCCCGCTGATCGAACCAGCCAATGCCATGCTCCAATCCCAGCGGAAAATACCCCTGGACATACATTCTGAGCACGGCTTGTAAATTTTTCCTATCCACACCAAAAGCCGTCTAGGGTTCAGGGTCGAGAGCCGATAAAAACCACATAGAAGCATTTAGG
>NZ_CALMCQ010000375.1 GCF_937863175.1 uncultured Meiothermus sp.
CCAAGAAGAACACCGGCACCACTGCCACCACGATGATCAGGGTGGCGTAGGTGATGGCGCTACGCACCTCGAGCGAGGCCTCGAGCACCACCGAAGCCACCGACTGGGTGCCACCCTCGGCCCGCAACTGGCGCAGCCGGCGTACGATGTTCTCCACGTCAATGATGGCATCGTCCACCACCGCCCCCACCGCAATTACGAAACCTGCCAGCACCATCACATTGATGGTGGTTCCCATGTAGTAAAGTACCAGCCCCCCCGCCACCAACGAGAGTGGAATCGCGATCACACTAATCAAAGCTGCCCGCCACTCGTAGAGGAAAGCGGCGAGAATGAACACTACCAACAAGGCCCCAATTAGCAGGGCATTGCTGAGGTTGTGCAACGAAATTTCGATGAAGCTGGCGGGGCGGAAGATGGTGGTGTCAATGTCAATGCCGGGCAGGCCAGGCTTGAGTTCAGTCAGGGCCTTTTCGACCCCTCGAGTCACGTCCAGGGTGTTGCCCCAGGGGAACTTTTCCACGATCAGGAGCAGGCCGGGGCCGTCGTTGATCACCGCGTCGCCGATGATCGGCCAGGTGCCCCAGACCACGTCGCTCACGTCGCCCAGGCGCAGCGGTTGGCCGTTGGCGAGGGTTTTTCCCTCCACCGCGACCCTGGCCAGGCCCTCCGGCCCCACCACCGGCAGCACGTGCTGCACCTCGAAGCGCTGGTTGGGGGTGTCCATGAAGCCGCCGGTGCGGGTCTTGGCGGCTGTGGTGTACTGCAATAGGCCCAGCTCGAGCGCGTCGGAGGTGGTCTCCATCACCTGGTTGAGCGAGACCTTGTGGGCGCGCATCCGCTCGGGGTCGGCTTGTACGGTGAGCATCTTGATGCGCTCGCCCCAGATCGCCACATTGGCCACCCCCGGCACCTGCAGTAGCCGGAAGCGGATGGTCCAGTAGGTGGTCATCGAGAGGTCTTTGAGGTCGAGTTGTTTGGAGGAGATTCCGATCTTCATCACCCGGCTGGTCGAGGATAAGGGCGGCAGCATATACGTCCAGCCCGCCGAGCGCGGCATGCTGGACTGCACGGTGGCCAGCCGCTCGTTGACCAGTTGCCGGGCCAGCAGTTGGTCGGTGCCCGATTTGAAGATCATGCGGATCGAGGAGAGCCCCGGCACGCTCTTGGAGCGCATCACGTCGAGCCCTGGGGTGCCGCTCAAGGCTTGCTCGAGCTGGGTGGTAATCAATTCTTCGACCTCCTGGGTGGACATCCCCGGGCCTTCGGTCTGAATCTCGACTAATGGGGGTGCAAACTCAGGGAACACATCTACTGGCATTTCGCGCAGCCGTGTCACGCCCAAAAACACCATCAGCGCAGCGGCAAAAACCACCAGGTAGCGGAATCGTAGACTGGTGCTGACGATCCAGCGCATAAAGCCTCACTTCCCAAGTCCAAATTCGGTTCCAAAGAGTTGGGCCACCCCGTTGGTTACCACGGTGGTGCCCTCTGGTGGCCCTGCCGACAGAACCGCCATCTCGTCGTCTATATAGTCCACCGCGACCCTGGCCCGTACAAAGGTCAGGGGCTGGGGGTTGGTGTAGACCCAGGTCTCGCCGTTCAGATCGTAAACTACTGCCGAGAAGGGCAACACGCTGCGCTTCATCATGGTGCTCAGTGGCAACTCGATAAATACCCGCTGCCCAGTGCTGAGGCCCTTGGCTCCCTTGACGGCATAATTCAGTGCCACATCATCAGCGTCGTTGTCGCCGTCCTCTACCCCGGCCAGCTCGGCAGTGGGGTTGTCCTGGTCTTCGCGGTCATCCTCCAGCGCCGACACCCGTGCAGGCTGGCTGCGGTTGACCCGGTTCAGCTCGCCCCGGCTGAGTGAGACCTGCACTCGAGCCGCAGAAGAATTGCTCGTAACATTCACAACCTTGACCTCGCCCCCCACCTTGCGGGTGCGCAAAACCTGCTCCACCTTGACCCGGGTCGTCTGGAGGCCAATCCGCTGCGCAGCCTTCTCGGTCAGGGTGATGCGGCTCAGCTCAGTGCCTTCGATCTTCTCGACCCTGGCAGGTTTTTCTTTGGCCGATATGCTGGTTCCCGGCTTGCAACCAGGCAACACACCCAGCAGAATCAGCAGAACGACTGCTATCCAAGTGAAGCTCCTGAGATCACCCAAGGGCTCAATTCCACCGCCGATTCTTTGCTCGCTCATATGCTCTCCCTGTTTCCTCACTTGTGGAATCCGTAGCGAATTAGCTTTAGGCTCTCAAACTGCACCAGTCCCACACCGGGCGCGAAGATGCGGAACTCCACGGCGTTGGGGTCGAGCTTGGACGTTCCCTCGGTTTGCAGGCAATTCCTAAACTCACCCGCCGGTGTGCGCACCGTTTTGGAGAGACTGAGCACCTCGGCCCGGTCCATCACCACGCCCGGTACGATTTCCTGGTAATACTTCATCCCCACCCTGGGGTTTCCGGGCATCAACAGGCCCGGCCGGGCCCCGTTTTTGTAGGCCAGCCAGGAACCTTCGTGACTGACGATCTTGCCGTTTTCATAGGCGTCTACCTCTTCGCCGAAGTGGAATACATCCCCAGTGGCAGTATCTATGGCGTAGAAGTTGCGGGCGACCTCGATCACTTTTCCGTCGGATACCTCTTTCTCTTCGACTACCCTGGTCACTATCCTGCCGACGGTCTTGGTCTGGTTGAGCACGGTGAAGCTCAAGGTGGTGGACTTGTCGGCCAACACGACCTGGTAGCCCGGCATCAGCACAAAGTATTTGGACTTTCCGGTGGGGCCGAGCTTGCGTCTGTCGAGGTTGAAATTCTCCTGGAAGTCCTGCGACAAAACCACAGCGCCGGAGGTCAGGGCCAGCAGGACAGCCAGGAATGCCTTCAAATTCTGCATCGCTCACCTCCTGTATCCGTAGCTGACCAGCTTTAAAGATTGGTCTTGCACCAAGCCGATGCCGGGTGCGCAGGTCTTGTACCCGGTGATGGGTTCAATCGCCGAGGTCTCTTTGGTCAGCAGGCAGTTGCTCAACTGCCCGACTGGGGTCTGGATCGTCTGGGACATCCTGACCACCTCGACCCGATCCATCGCCACCCCCGGTGCGAGTTCCTGGTAGTAGCGCATACCGATCCAGGGGGTTGGGGCCATGATCAGACCGGGCCGGTCGCCGCTCTGGTAGGCTAGCCAGGCTCCTTTGTGATCCACTACCTGACCGCCCTTGTAGAAGTCCACTTCCTCGCCGAAATAGAAGACATCTTTGGTCTGGGGATCTATGGCGTAGAAGTTGCACGAGACCTCGTAGAGTTCGCTGCCCACTTCTTCCTGCTCCTCGAATACCCGCGTTACCACCCCGCCGATCTCTTTGGTTTCATGCAGCACGGTGATAGTGAGTTTGGTGTGGCTCGAGACCAGCACAATCTGGAAGCCAGGGTTAAGGTTGAAGTATCTTGACTCTCCAGCAAGGCCCAGCTTGCGGTTGCCCAGGTTGAACTCCTCCAGAAAATCTTGTGCAGAAACGCAGGTCGAAAACACCGACAAGACCATCAGACTCAGCCACAGTCTTGCTCGTCCGAGTTCGAGGAACCCCTCCAAGATTCTCACCGCTGTCTCCTCAGGCGCTGGGCACCGCCGACCCCAACCCAAGATCGGGTTCGCGGCTGGCGCCAAAACGCAGATATAAGGCTGGCACCACAAGCAAATTGACCAGGGTGGTCGTCACCAATCCACCCAAGATCACGATCGCCATGGGAAAGCCGAATTCGTGGCCGGGAATGTTGCCAAACAACAAAAAGGGCAAGAAAGCTACCGCTACAGCAGCCGATGTCGTCAGGATCGGTACCAGTCGCTCTCTGGCTCCCTGCATTACCAGCTCAGGGCCAAAAACCAGACCCTCGCGCTCCAGGCGCTGGTTGTGGTGAATCATCATCACATTGCCCCGCACCGCGACTCCCAATAAGGCCAGTAAGCCGGCCAGCATACCTATTGAGAACACCCCGCCGCCCGCCAGAAACCCCGCCAACACGCTGCCCACCAGGGCTACTGGCAGCGACAGAAGGCCCAACAAGGCCAGCCACCAGCTCTGCAGCAACGCTTGCATTAAGAACAGAATGCCCAGCAGGGCCACAAGGCCGGTGATCAGGATGCGTTGCTGGGCGGCCTGCCGCTCGGCGTACTCGCCCAGCACCACGGTGTGGTACTCGAAGGGGAGCGGGATCTGTGCGATGCGCTCCTGCACTGCCCGCGTCACCACACCCAGGTCGCGCCCGCGCACGTTGAAGCCCACATCAATGCGCCTCGAGATGGCTTCGCGGTTGATGGTGTGAAGGGTGGGTGCGACTCGCACCTGAGCCACGTCCTCTAGCCGCACGTGTCCGCCTGCCGGAGTGTCAATCAACAGTTCTCGGATGGCAGTTAGGCTGTTGCGGGTCTGGGGGGTGCTCCAGACGATCACCTGGAATACTTTTTGGTTCTCGAAAAGGCTGCCGACCTCGAGGCCGTTCATCAAGGTAGCTGCTGCCCGCCGCACGTCGCCGGGTTTGAGGCCGTAGCGCTGAACCCTGGCCAGGTCTACCTGGATCTCTACCGCCGACTGCTGTACCGGGCTATCCATATGCAGGTCGGCTACACCCTCGATCTTGCCCAGGGCCTGTTGGATCTGCTGAGCCTTGTCGCGCAGTACCCCGAACTCGGGGCCGAAGATGCGTACCACGATGGCATCGTTGGAGCCCGTCAGGGCCTGGCGGAGGGTCTCGTGGATGTAACTGCGCACCTCCTGGTTTAGGCCCGGATAGCCCTCCACGGTCTCGCGGATGGTCGCCACGGTCTGGTCGTAGTCGGCTTTGGGGTCAATGCTAATCCATAGTTGTGCAGAGTTAACACCCACCACCTGATCGGCCAGCACCGCCCGCCCCACATGGGCTGCGACGTTGGTCACTCCGGGCAGTGAACGCAACTCCTGCGAGACCCTGGTGACGAGTTGAGTCATGGCTGGGTGGGAAGTACCTGGCAGGCCCTCCCAGCGCACAGTGAGTTGGGGTTCCCGGAAGGAGGGCAGCAGCGACTGTTGCCGGAAAAAAGGCAACACTGCCAGCCCTACCAGCAGGGCCACCCCAGCCATGACGAAGGTGGAGCCTGGGGCCTTCACGATCCGACCCAGCCAGCGGTCATAGCCCCGCTGCAGCCAACTCCGCAGCGTGGATTCACGACGCAATGGCGCGTTGCCCAGGAGAATCAGGCTCAGGGCTGGGGTCAGGGTGAGGGCCACCGCCATCGAGACCAACAGAGCCAGCACATACGACAACGCCAGCGGTTGGAAGAAGGAGCCCGACACTCCCTGCAGGAAGAAGATCGGCAGCGCCACGACAACCAAGATTGCGGTTGCAAAACCCAGGGTGCTGCGTATTTCCAGGGCAGCCTCCAACACCACCGCCATTGCGGTCTGGCGATCCCTTTCGCGGTTGTGCCGCAGGCGGCCTGCGATGTTCTCCACATCGCCAATGGCGTCGTCCACCAGCGCTGCCAGCGCGACCATCAGCCCGGCCAGCACCATCACATTGAGCGTGGCGCCGCGCATGTACAGCACCAGTACCGTGACCAACAGCGATGTCGCCATCACTACCAGGCCGATCAAGGCCCCGCGCCACTCGTATAAGAAGGCAAACAACACTGCAATGATTAACATTCCCGCAATCAAGAGGGTGCTACTGAGGTTGTCTCGAGCCACCTCGATGAAACCAGCCGGTCGGAATACGGTGCTATCGATGGTGATTCCCTTAAGACCAGGTTGTAATTCAGCCAGCACTGCCTCGACCCTACGGGTTACTTCAAGGGTATTGGCAGCGGGAAATTTCTCGATGACAAATAACAGCCCGGGGCCGTCCTTGAGGACCGCATCACCGATCAGAGGCTGGTGGTTTTCCACTACCGTGGCCACATCCCCCAGGCGGAGCTTGCTGCCCTCCACCACTACTTGTGCAAGGTCTTTGGGTGAGGAGATAGGCAGGATGTGGCGCACCTCGAGCCGTTGTTGCGGGGTATCAATCCACCCGCCGGTGCCCGGCGTGGAGGCATTCAAAAAGCTCAGCGGCGAGACCCACAGGGCGTTGCCGGCGGTCTGAACAATCTGATCCAGTGTCACCTGCTGTGCCCGCAGTCGCTCGGGGTTCACCTGCACCTGCAACTGCCGCTCGCGCTGGCCCCAGATCGCCACGTTGGCCACCCCCGGCACGCCCATCAGCGCCGGGCGAATCTTCCAGTGGGCCAGCACCCCCATCTCGATCGGCGAGACCTCCTTGGAGGACATCCCGACCATCATCACCCGGCTAGTAGCCGAGAGGGGTTGCAGAATGACGGGTGGGGTGGAAACGTTGGGCAGCATATGGGCCAGAGTGAGGCGCTCCTGTACCAATTGACGTGCCCGCATGATGTTGGTGCCCGGTTCCAAAATCAAAATCACCGAGGATAGCCCTGGAACCGAACGAGAGCGAACCGTTTGTACCCAGGACAACCCACTCAACAACTCCTCGATGTTGAGGGTGATGAGTTGCTCGACCTCAGTGGCAGAAAGCCCCAGGGCTTCGGTCTGGATTTCCACAAAAGGAGGTGCGAATTCGGGCAACACATCCACTGGCATGGTGCGCAGTCGGCTCAAGCCAAAAAATAAAAGCGCAGCTGCGATCACCACCACCAAGAACCGGTATTGCAGACTCGTGTGGATAATCCAGCGCATCATTGCTCCCTCCTATCTTGGGTTGGCCGAGTGGGCCCTATAGAAAACCGTGACCTCCTGGAAGATCAAAAAGTTGGTTGGGTGTTGCCTTTCATCGCCATCCCCACTCTTGATGGAGTGGAGGTCTCCTCACCCGGATACTGGAAATTCCTGAGTTTGAGCTTTGAGGTATACCAACAGGGCTTTTATATCTGCAAAGCGGATCTTCTCCTTAGTTCGCAGATTTTCCAGGCTGACCCGCCAAGCCTTCGAACCAGCCCCATTGCGCCAGAGTCGCATCAGAAAGAGCCTCTCTTCACGCATAAAGCGAGGGTACGAATGTCCCGTTAAATTCGCGTCACCTAACGGAACTCATGCTGAAGGAGAAAACCCCAACTTGCGGTTGGGGTTGTCCGGTGTTTGTCCGGTTATTTGGTGTGCCAGGTGTCTGGTTCTGGCTGGGTTTAGAGTCTGGGCCAGCCGGGAAAGTCTGAGCCCCCGAAGCAGACCCAGCCCAACAGGCCCGACCAGCCCAGGCGCTCGATCAGAATGTTTAGCCAGCCGATTTCGCCTGAGGCGGCATGGTAGCGCAGCTCCAAGGCCCAGTGTTGCAGGAGCTCCAGGGCAGAGGCCGACTTGACGTTGGTCTGATTGTGGGGCAGGGGCGCGCTGTCGCTCAAGGTTTCTTGCAACCGTTGAAGATCCAGATGCGCTAGTAATTCCGAGAGTGCACTGCGGCCTGGTGGAGTCGGGTGCTGAAACCCGAGCTTGCTTAGCAGGTCGGGATGTTCTTGGCCAAAGCGCACGATCTCTCGCAAAGAGCGGGCTCCGTTGAGCACCGCCAGCAATACAAGTCCCAACAACGCAGCCAAGGGATAGCGCTGGCCCTGCCGACTGCGGGGGTCGGGCAGTTGTTCCAAGGCTTCACGCAAGGTGGGTCGTTCGGGTTGAATTGTAGAGGCGTGTGGAGCTGTCAAGTTGCGGGCTAGGGCCAGGGTTTCTTCGAGGGGTTCAACACCAAGGCCCTCGAGCAAGGCCCGGCGGCAACGCACGAAATATCTGTGGGCGGCCTCCGGCTGATCCATGCGGTAGCACAGCCGCATCGAAGTCGAATAAGCACTCTCGTTGAGCGGGTCTTCGCGCAGCAACCGCTCAGTCAGGCCCAGGGCCTCGCTCAGGTGGCCGGTTTTCTCGAGTTCCAGTGCACGGTGTTCAAGCGCTTCCAAGTAGAGCATCTCCACGCGGGCGCGTTCGACCTCCAGCCAGTCGTTGAAGGCGGGAGTATTGTCAAGTTCAAAACCCCACAACAGCGTGACTCGACTTTCTGCTGGCGGGAGCGCGGCCCGCCAGATCTCGAGCGCTTCTTGATAATGCTTGCTTTGCAGTGCTGCCTCAAAGATAACCAGATCGGTGATAGCGTGTAGGGTGACGTGTTGTTCAGCCTGGAGCCAATGCTCGGCTCCAGGTAGCGCGCGCAGTTGATGTAGTGCTTGACGCAAATTGCCGCTCAATCGAGTGTTCCAAAACAGTTCCTCGAGCTCACCTCGAGCCACCACCTCTCGCCGGGATGCCAGATAGAACAGCAAGGCCCGCAATTTAGGCGGTACTGCCTCCAGCCGGTGCCCCCGCCAGAGCAGCTCGGGCCTGCCGAGCAGCTTGACCTCGAGGTACTCAGCTATCATAGAGCCCCCCTACCTGGTGGAAGGTTGTCCTCGAGTTTTGCACTGGATCCGGGCCGCCCAAGCCGCCCTGCTCCAGAAATCTGGCCCTGGCAGCGAATAATGAATTCGTGATGATTGCGACACCAACAATCCCCAGATGGTCTATCCCTCCTAGACACGACAAAAGTGGGAATAACCTTTATTTTATCAAACGATTAGAAGATGCTAAACGGTTCTTAAGGTGTGGAAAGGCCCCTGTGTTTTAGATAGTGTCGGTGGAGAGCAGTTTTTTTTGTCGGAGCTCACCAAAAGCCAGGTATTGGCACCAAGCTGTGGTGGCAGCGATCACACGGTCACACTCGTAGGCGGGAATACGAATCCGGTCAGTGGGGAAGGGTGGCCGGTGTTGTCGGTTGAACCAAAGGCTACGATGGGGTGTGGAGCCCTTGGCCGACGGGCGTCTCAGCCCCCGATCCCGATCATCACCCGCTCGCGCAGGGTCGGGAGGGTGTTGCCAAAGGCCGGCTTGCGGTCGGTGGCCAGCAAAATAGCATCTACCAAGGCTTCGACCGGGTTCTCGGCCTCGAAAGCCCAGTGGATGTCCATCTCTAAATCGGTTAGCAGGCAAGGCCGGATTTTCTTGTCGGAGGTCAGGCGCAAGCGGGAACACTTGGAGCAAAAAGGCTCCGCGACCGGGTTGATAAAGCCGAGGCTGCCCACTGCACCGGGGATCTTGTAGACCCGTGCAGGAGCGGTGGGGTCGTGGTCTACCTTCTCCAGCGGCCCGAAGTGAGCCTCGATCCTGGCTTTGGTCTCGGCTCCAGCGATGAAGCGCTGTTGGTAGAGTCCGGGGTTGGAGTTGTCGAGGTGCATGTACTCCAAAAAGCGCACCTCCAGCGGCTTGTCCAGCGAGAGCGAGGCCAGCGGAATGACCTCCCCATCGTTCATGCCGCGAATCATCACAGCGTTGATCTTCACCGGCCCCATTCCCAGCTCCCAGGCAGTCTCGATGGCATCCCAGACCTTTTCGACCTGCCCCCCCCGGGTCATGGTTTTGAACACTTCTGGGCTCACGGAGTCCATGGAGAGGTTGATGCGCTTTAGACCGGCGGCTACCAGTTCTCTGGCCTTGCGTTTGAAGAGCAGGCCATTGGTGGTGATGGCAATATCAGGGATGCCCAGCTCTTGGGCTGCGGCGATCATCTCGGGCAGCTCTTTGCGTACCAGGGGCTCGCCCCCGGTGAAGCGCACCGATTCCAGGCCCAGCAGTTGCATGGCCCTTAGAAAGTGGCGGGTATCTTCTACCGAGATCGTGCCAGGAGGTTCGGACTGCTCCCAGCCCAGCGGGTGGCAGTACAGGCAGTGCAGGTTGCAGCGCGGCGTGACCGAAAGTCGCAGATCTTTGATGATTCGCCCATAGTTATCCAGCAGTTTCACTGTGATGACCCCGTGTTGCACATTCTAGCAACACGGTCAGCCTAAGATACAGGGTAGGTTACAAATATCCCTGGGGGGCCAGGGGTCGAGGGCCAGACGGGCACAGCAGAGGAGAAATCCTCAGGGTTTGGTATGGAACAACCCCATCCTCACTCGCAATCGAACCTACAAAAGCTGAGGCAAGGCTGTACTATGCTGAAGCTGTGAAGGCGGTGGTGCTGTTTGATGGGGTTTGCAACCTCTGCAGCAGCACTGTGCAATTCATCATCCGCCACGACCCCCAGGGCTGGTTTCGGTTTGCCTCGCTGCAGTCCGAGACAGGGCAAAGGCTTTTGCGCCATCACGGCATCCCCACCGAGGGGGCAGGGTTCGATAGCGTGGTGGTGATTGAGGGGGGGAAGGTCTGGCTCGAGTCGGACGCTGCCTTTCACATTCTCTATCGGCTGGGCGGGGTCTGGAGGATCCTCGCCTTGCTGTGGTTTGTGCCCAAGCGGCTGCGTGACCGGGCCTACCGGCTGGTTGCTGAGAATCGTTACCGCCTCTTGGGTCGGCTCGAGCAGTGTATAGCGCCTACCCCAGAACTCAGAAAGCGCTTCCTCGATGCCGCTTAAGGCTGTTCAAAGGTACGCATGAAAACTCTTTTTTGGTCACTCAATGGGATGGCCGCCGGTTTTGGTTTAGCCTAGGGTATGGCCGACTTCAAGCGGTTCGGGCTGGCCCTGGGGGGCGGGGGAGCCAGGGGCTATGCCCATATTGGAGTGCTACGGGTACTGGAGCGGGAGGGCTTGATGCCCGGTGCCATAGCCGGAACCAGCATGGGCAGCCTGATGGGGGCGGTTTTTGCAGCCGGTCACAGTGCAGACAAAGTGCAGGAAGTCCTGTCACAAACGCCCATCTGGCGCTTTCTGGATCTGAACCCCCTGGGCGGCGTGCTCAATTTTGCTGAGGTGGTGCGGCTGCTGGAACCGCATATTCCACGCCAGATTGAAGACTTTCCAGTCCCCTTTGGCATCACCGCCACCGACCTGATCACCGGAACCGAGGTCTATTTTCGCCAGGGCGACGTGTTCCAGGCCATCCGGGCTTCCATTGCCTATCCGGGTGCTATCAATCCGATCTGGGTAGGACACCAGCTGCTGGCGGATGGGGGCATCCTGAACCAGATTCCTGTGGATCTGGTACGTTTTTTGGGGTCGGAGCGGGTAATTGCGGTGGATGTGACCCCCCTCGAGGTCTTGCGCGGGCAGCCACGCCGGAAAAGCTGGTGGGAGCAGGTTTTCCGCCGGGGTATAGACGCGAACCCTATCCAGAATGCCTACCGGGCCATCGAGATCATGCAGATTCGACTGGCCGAGGTCAAGCTGGCAGTCTCGCGCCCCGATCTGGTATTGCGGCCCAAACTCGAGGGCATCGGGTTGTTTAGCTTCCAGCAACAGGGCCAGGCCATCCGCGACGGGGAGACTGCCACCGAGGGGAGGCTCGAGGAAATTCGTGAACTGCTGGTGATAGAGACTCCCTGAGTTGCAGCCCCACGATTACGCTGGTAACATAACAACATGACCCATAATGCCAGGGGTAGATTCGCGGTGAAGCTGACGCCTCAGTCCGGGGACGAATATTTGGACGGCACAACCCGGGCGAGGCGGACCATTGACAAGGAATTTCACGGCGATCTGGTAGGTAGCCGCAAAGGCCAGATGTTAAGTGCGGTGACGGCGGTAGAGGGCTCGGCAGGGTAGGTGGCAATTGAAAAAGTGCATGGAACACTGCACGGGCGCCCGGGCAGTTTCGTGCTCCAGCACAACAGCACCCTCAACCGGGGCGTACCGGAGCAGTCCATCCAGGTAGTGCCCGACTCCGCAACCGGCGAACTGCGCGGTCTGAAGGGCCGCATGGTCATCTCGAGGGTGAAAGGCGAGCACTGTTACGACTTCGAGTTTAAATTCGCCGAATGACCCGCTTCTCCGCCCTCGCGCAGCATTCTTTCCAGCAGCCCCCTGCACAGCTTTTTCGGCAGGCACGGCCCTTCGTAGACAAAACTGGTGTACACCTGCACCAGCGTGGCCCCGTTGGCCAGCCGTTCCCATACCTCCTCTGCGCTGGAGATACCTCCTACCGAGATAATCGGCAGTTGACCCCGAAGCTGATGGTGCAGGTACTTCAACACTTCCAGTGAGCGCTTTTGCAGCGGTCTTCCCGAGAGTCCGCCGGTCTCGTTAATGGGGGTTGTCAGACCCGTGCGGCCGATCGTGGTGTTGGTAGCAATCAGTCCCGAAAGCCTGTACTGCTCTACCAGGGCCAGAATCTCGTCCATCTGCTCCCAGGTCAGATCCGGTGCGATTTTGAGCAGCAGTGGTTTGCGGTTTTGCACAAAACTCGTCAGGGCCGAGAGCAACTCTTCCAGCCTGTCCTTATCCTGCAAGGCTCGCAACCCCGGGGTGTTGGGCGAGCTTACGTTGATAGCGAAATAGTCGCCATAAGCCCAGAGTTTGGACAGGCTTTGAAGGTAGTCCTGGGGGGCTTGTTCTAAAGGCGTTACCTTCGACTTTCCCAGGTTGATGCCCAGCGGAACCGAGGGTCTGCCAAAGGTCTGTTGCAAGCGATCCAGCCTTGCCGCCACGGCCCGGGCCCCATCGTTGTTGAAACCCATGCGGTTAATCAGGGCCTGGTCTTCGGGCAGTCGGAACAACCGGGGTTTGTCGTTGCCCGGCTGGGCCAGTGCCGTGACCGAGCCAATCTCCACATGTCCAAACCCCAGCGCCGGCCAGGCCCGCACCGCGATCGCGTTTTTGTCGAACCCCGCCGCCAGCCCGATGGGGTTGGGAAACTGGAGGCCAAAAGCGGTTACCCGAAGCCTCGAGTCCTGCACCGTGCAAAGCCACCTCAGCAACTCCAAACCCGGCCCCCGCTGCCCCAACCAGGACAAACCGTGCATGACCTGCTCGTGGATGGCCTCGGGGTCTTGGCGAAACAGCCAGGGTTTGAACAGTTCGTACACGGGGAAAGGATAGCAGGGGAGAGGGGGGCAGAAAAGCCCCGACAATCCCCTTGCTATCGTGGTTTTCACCATGGCTCCGCCCTCCGGCGGAGTTATTCAAGCGGCCTGGACTATCTTTTCAAGGTGAACAGGGCCGCTTGTTCGTGAAAACCGCTCTGACCCTTCTGATTCCGTACCCTGAGTTCTTACCGGTACTGCGACAGCAGATTTTTGGCGATGATGACCTTCAAAACTTCACTGGCCCCCTCCCCAATACGGGTCAGGCGGGCATCGCGCCAGTAGCGCTCCACCGGATATTCCTTGATGTAGCCATAGCCCCCCAGAATCTGGATAGCCTCGTCGCAGGCGTGTACGCCCACCTCCGAGGCAAAGAGCTTGGCCTGGGCCGCCGCGTTGCCGAAGGGCCGCCCGGCGTCGCGCAAGTCGGCAGCTTTGAGGTACAGCAGGCGAGCCGCTTCCAATTGCGTAGCCATGTCGGCCAGCTTGTGCGAGACCGCCTGAAACTCGGCGATGGGCTTGCCAAACTGTTCGCGCCCCAGGGCATACTTAGCCGCAAACTCCAGTGCAGCCCGCCCCAGCCCCACCGCCATGGCGGCAATCCCGATGCGCCCACCTTCCAGCACCTTCATCACATCGTAGAAGCCCTTGCCCCGCTCGCCCAGCAGGGCTTCTTTGGGCAAGGCAATGTCCTCGAAGATGATTTGTGCGGTGTCGGAAGCGTTCAGCCCCAGCTTCTTCTCCTTGCGTCCAATCCGCAGCCCTTGAATCGGGGCCTCAAATACCACTGCCGAAAGCCCCAGGTGCTTCTTTTCCTCGCTAGGGGCGGCATCGGTGCGGGCATTGACTACATAGATTCCGCCCACCGACCCCTGGGTAATGAACTGTTTGGAGCCGTTCAGAATCCAGCCCGAAGGGGTTTCGTCGGCCCTGGTGCGGATGGCGGCGGCATCCGAGCCGCTGCCCGGTTCGGTCAGACCCCAGGCCCCCAGGGCCTCGGCGGAGGCCAGCCGGGGCAGGAGTTGCTGCTTCTGCTGTTCGTTAGCGGCCAGCAAAATGTGGCCGGTGCAAAGGCTGTTATGCGAGGCTACGGTAAGAGCCAGCGAACCATCCACCGCCGCAATTTCTTCTATAATTCGGGCAAAAATACGGGTAGAGAGCCCGGCCCCGCCGTACTGCTCGGGCACCTGCGCCCCCATCACGCCCATCCGACCCAGCTTCTTTACAATTTCAAAGGGAAAGCTGCCCGTCTCGTCACGCTCTGTTGCAGTAGGGGCCACCTCGCCCTGCAAAAAATCCCGCAGTGCGCCAATAATCTGGCGCTCCACGCTATCCAGCTCAAACCACAAATCCCTGGGGCGGTCGGCAATCATTTGGTACTCCTCCGTGGGTTTAATATATCACTTTTTTTGGTTTGTGTTGAAAATGCGTTACAAAAAAACCCTGGCCCCTTTTGGGAATCACCTGAGACCAGAGACGCTTTTTGCAGTGCAATGAGCCGCAGATGATATAGTGGGGCATCGTGAATCCCCCACAGCTCGAGTACACTTGTGTGATGGGATTTCGTGACGTTTTGGAGGAACGCCTGAATGGAGCTTGAAGCCGGTGCAATCGTAGAAGGTCGCGTTACCCGAATCATGGAGTTTGGGGCTTTTATCGAGTTTCCCACAGGGGAGTCGGGTCTGGTGCACATCTCGCAGGTGGCCCACGAGTTCGTCAAGAACATCCGCGATCACATGAGTGAAGGGGATGTGGTCTCGGTGCTGGTGCTTGGTCGGGACGATAAGGGCCGCCTTGACCTCTCCATCAAGGAACTCACCCCCGCCCCCGTCGAACCCCCCCGACCCAAACGCCTGCCCCGCCAGGCCCCCGAGTTTGAGAACAAACTCAAAAGCTTTTTGCGCGGCTCGGGTGGTTTTGGTGGCAGCAGCGGCGGTGGCAGCAAAAAGCCGGGTGGTGGAAAAGGCGGGCGCAAGCGCCGCTAGCGGTTGGCTAGAGGGAAGGCTACATCATCAGAGCTGATCGGAATGCGGCAAATCGGCTCCGGGTCGCAGCCAGCCAGCGCTTGTCCCGGAGGGCATTCTCGAGGCAAAATACAGTTCAAATAAACCCCCCACCGTTGCTTCAAGCACAGCCCATGCCTGACCGGCCTGCAACCACAGACTACCTTCGCGAGGAACCGGCTTACCCTTGCATCAAAGCCTTCCTTCCAACGGGTGCAAGATACGAATTGCTTTAGTCCTGGCTCAAGCCTGCGAGGTTTTGTCATGAGTGAAGTGGTGATCCTCAGCGCGGTTCGCACCCCTATCGGACAGATACGCGGCAGCTTGTCGGGGGTTCGCCCCGACGACCTGGCAGGCATGGTCATCAAAGCTGCGGTGGAAAGAGCAGGGGTCGAAGGCCGTCTGATAGAAGAAGTCTTCTTTGGTTGCGCCAATCAGGCCGGCGAGGACAACCGTAATGTGGCCCGGATGGGGGCCTTGCTGGCGGGGTTGCCGTACTCAGTGGCGGGGGTGACCGTCAACCGGCTGTGTGCCAGCGGTTTGTCGGCCATCAACCAGGCCGCGAGGGCCATCCGCTCGGGCGAGGGCGAGGTTTATGTGGCGGGCGGCGTGGAGAGCATGACCCGCGCCCCCTATGTCTTTGCTAAAAATGCCCAGCCCTTCGGCCCCTCCGGCAACATCACCGGTTTCGATACCACCCTGGGCTGGCGCTTCCCCAACCCCGCGATGGAGGCAGGGTTTCCCCTCGAGGCGATGGGGGAGACTGCCGAGAACATTGTGGAGATGAGCCAGCGCGGGGAGATCAAAGGCGGCGAGATCACCCGCGCCGACCAGGATCGCTTCGCTCTGCAAAGTCAGGCTCGAGCGGTAAACGCGATTCAGAACGGCTATTTCAAAAACCAAATCGTACCCGTCCCGGTTCCCGGTAAAAAAGGCAGCCTCAGCCACTTCGACACCGACGAGTTCCCCCGCTATACCAGGACCGAGCAGGGCTACGAACTCTCCACCAGCATGGAACAGCTTGGCCAGCTAAAACCTGCTTTCCGCGCGGGTGGCAGCGTGACCGCGGGCAACTCTTCGGGTCTCAGCGATGGTGCGGCGGCCCTGGTGCTGATGTCGGATAGGAAGGCCCAGGAGCTGGGTCTTAAGCCCCTGGCACGCTGGGTGGGGTCTGCGGTAGCGGGGGTCAGTCCTCGAGTGATGGGCCTGGGGCCAATTGGGGCCACCCGGAAGGTCTTGACCCGAACCGGGATTGCTCACCGCGAGATTGACCTGGTGGAGCTCAACGAGGCTTTCGCGGCCCAGGCTATCGCCGTGTTGCGCGAACTCGAGCTCTCCGAAGCCATCACCAATGTCAATGGGGGAGCCATCGCGCTCGGCCACCCGCTGGGCTGTTCGGGCGCACGTATCAGCACTACCTTGATTCACGAGTTGCACCGCCGAAAGGATCTTGGACAGCAGGCCAGATATGGACTGGCAACCCTGTGTGTGGGGGTAGGTCAAGGCGAAGCCACCATCTTTGAGCGCCTGTGACGGACTTGTTCACCGCAGCACACCGCAGCACGTGGCCCAATCAGACCACTTTTTCATCCGAGCTCAAGCCAATGAACCATATTGATGGTTCGCATTCAAAATACACAGTTCAGCTCGCCTATCTCGACATATTACCAGACCGATGCCGGCCAGAGCATAGCCCTGCTTTCAAGCGCTGTCGCCATACGCGCATGTCTACTGCTGGCTTACGGTGCTGCCGAACCAGCGTTGGCCCAGGGGTCTACCAGCAGGCAGTAGACGAAACAACGGCTAAGTAGACAAGATCATCCGATAGGCCAATAGGCTTTTATCATATACAGCCAGAGAGCCAACGAAACAGGGGCATGGGTTCGG
>NZ_CALMCQ010000376.1 GCF_937863175.1 uncultured Meiothermus sp.
ACAATTGCTGAGCGACCTGCGCTTGCGGATCCGGGACAACCGCAAAGCAGAGCCGGTTGCCAGCAGCCTGGCGGCGGCGGGCATCCACAGTATTGATGACTGGAAGCGGGCCTTGCTCGAGGTGCGCGGGCGCTTGCTGGAAGCCCAGGTGCAGGCCGAAACCGGCCAGAGCGACGCCGCCCGTCGCACCCTGGCCCAAATTAACGCCCGTTACCAGACCGCCATTCAACCCGTGGTCGAGGCCCTCGAGCCCGAACTGGCCCAGCGCACCCTCCGGGTCTTTAGGTTGGCCGAAAACGCGGTGGGCCTGCGCACCAGCGACTTCACGGTGCTTTCGGGGGTGATGCTCGAGAACGGTCTGGCCCTAGAGGGCCAAAGCCTGGGCGCCTTCCACGATGTACAGGTCTGGCTGCTGCAAACCATCCTGGGCATCCCCAGGGCCTTCCTGTTCATCCTGGCAGGTATGCTGGCCTTCTTCCCGCTCTACCTGCTGACCCTCACCTTTGGCGGGCGCAACATCTACTGGCGCTACCTGGGGCTGGCCTTCTTCTTCCTGCTACTCCCGGCCATGATGGAAGGGCTCTCCTACATCGGCTCGATTCTGTCCGACTCGCGCTACGGACGGCTGCCCTTCTTTGGCGCCCTGACCAACCTCTCCATCCAGCAAAACCTGGTGGCCCAGTTGTTCTGGGGACTCACGGTGTTTCTGGTGATAATTTTCGCCACCATCGGCCTGCGCGGCATCGCGGCCCAGTTCGGCCTGCTGCAAAACCAGCGCACCCCACTCCGGCGCAGCCAGAACCCCACCGTTCCCCAGTCCGCAGCCGCTGCGGGTATGGCAGGTGTGGGCGTTGCGGGCGCCGCCAGCGCCAAGCCCAACCCCGGCCAGACCAGCGAGACTATCGTGGAGTGGGACGCGGAGTTCTGAACCCGAGACGCCCTACCGCTCCCCAGAACCCCCGGCCCAAACCGGGGTTTTTGTAGAGACGAGATTTGAGGGGGAGGACGTAGACAACTGCCCGGGCAGTGGCTGGGGTGGTGCTCGAGCGCACCCTACATCTGGGTTACTGGAAACTCTTTGACGTAGCCCCGCCACTGGTTTCCAACCCGCCAATATTTGTATTTTTCCATTTCTGCAATTCCATGATGAGCCTAACGCCTGAGTTAGCCTGCTACCGCATGACAGTGTAGTGCGCCCCTAAAGTGAGACCATAAGCTAAGAGAGCTTTTGGTTGATTT
>NZ_CALMCQ010000377.1 GCF_937863175.1 uncultured Meiothermus sp.
TTCCAGCTTGCAAGTCCCAGACGCGCAACAACCGGTCGCGGCCCCCGGTAGCCAGTGTGAGCCCACTGGGGGCAAAGGCCAGCGACCCTACCCCGTTGCCATGGGCCTCGAGGGTCTGCACCAGCCGCCCGTCGTCTACCCGGTAGAGGCGGGTTTGGCCATCGCGGCTGCCGACGGCCAGATGCCGCCCATCGGGTGCAAAGGCCAGCGCGGTAATCTCCAGCTCGGCCTCCGCCAGCCTGCGCACCAACCGGCCCTGGCGGTTCCAGAGCCAGACCTCCTTATCCCAGCCCCCACTGGCCAGCAGGCTTCCGTCCGGGCTGTAGGCCAGGGTTGTGACCGAGGAGGCGGGGGGCTCGAGGGTCTGGGCCAGTTGTCCGGATGCATTCCATCGCCGGGCTCGACCGTCGTCGTGCCCACTCCACAACTGGTTTCCGGCCACTGCCAGGCTCAGTACCGAACTGCTCTGGATGCTTTGCAGGGGTCTGTTCCGATCCCAAAAAGTGATCCTGCCATCCTGGGAAGCGCTTATAAGCCGACCATTAGCCTTCCAGGCCAGGGCACTGACCGCGAGGCTATGGGCAGCAAACTGGTGTACAAAATTGCCTCTGGCATCCCAGAGCTGGATCTGTCCATCGCGATCCCCCGCCGCCAGGCGTCCATCACTGCTCCAGGTCAGGGCTCGTACCGACGGAGGCCCCAGCAGTGGAAAGGCTCGAGACTCCCTGCGATTCCACAAAAACACCCCATCCAGCCCGCCCCCTGCCAGCAGCGCACCATCGGGTGAGAACCCCACCCCATAAATCCAGTTATGTCCCAGGTGGGTCGCCTGTACTTGTCCCGCAAGCGTCCATAGCCGCAGCATGCCATCGGCGCCGCCGCTCAAAATGTGCTCGCCGTCCGGGCTGAAGCGGGCCGACCAGACCTGGTCGCGGTGGCCCTGCAACACGCTTCGGGTTGCTCCTGTCTCGGTATTCCAGAGCCGGAGTGTGGTGTCGGCAGAGCCACTCAACAGGCTGCCGTCAGGGGCAAACTCGAGGGTGCGTACGGTGTCGGTATGACCACTGAGGGTACGCAAGAAGCGTCCATCTGGACGGTAAAGCTGAATATATGCATCGGCCCCTACCGCCAGAACCCCACTCGAGCTGATAGCGACAGCGCCCACCGGGGCGCGGTGCCCGGCCAGAATCTGCACAGGTTGTTGGGCCATGGAGGGTGCCAGACCTACGACGATCCAACCAAACCACTTCCACATCCCTATAGCTTATTCAGAAGCCCGCTGAGGAGGGTGGATAAAGGAGGGATGCCTCGAGTCATCCGAATGGTGGAGGGTTTGGGGCGGTGCTCCGTAAGAAGGATGGAGTCCCCGAAGTGTGAATGCCATAAAGTGCAGGTTTTCCCTGCTGGGATCAGCGGAAAAAATAGTGAGAACCGCGATGGAAGCGCGAATCCATCGGGTATAGGCCCCATGGAGGGGGAGCAGTCAGGGGTTGGCGGCCCTTGTGCTTGTCAACCTTCAGAGAATAATCTGGTTGACGTGCCTGAACTGCTGGCCTATCTCCACGACCAGTACCAGAGCGGCGAAGCCCTGGCCCAGCAGCTTGGCATCAGCCGTGCGGCGGTGTGGAAGCAGGTCGAGGCCCTGCGAATGGCCGGGTATCCAGTGCAGTCTCAGAAGGGCAAGGGCTACCGGCTGATACCGGGAACCCCCACCCCAGCGGCCCTCGAGGCTATTCGCAGCGGCAGCTTTGGCGCATTCTATGCCTACCTCGGAACCACTGGCAGTAGCCAGGATGTGCTCAAAAACTGGGCCCTGGACGGTGCAGAGGAGGGCTCGGTGGTGCTGGTCGAGCGACAGGAGAAGGGCCGGGGTCGGCGCGGACGACCCTGGGCCAGCGAGCCAGGCCACAGCCTGACCTTCTCGGTATTGCTGCGTCCCCAGCTTCCCCTTTCAACCCTGCCGTGGTTGGCTCTGGTGGCTGGACTGGCCCTGTGCGAGGCCTGCGGGGTGGGTAGGCTCAAGTGGCCCAACGATCTGCTGGCCGCGACCCCTGGAGCCGGTGGGGAAAGCCTGACCTACCGCAAGCTAGCGGGGGTGCTGCTCGAGGCCCAGGTCAGCGGGGAAGAGGCGGCCTATGTAATTCTGGGGATCGGTCTAAACGTGAACCGCGCAGCCCGCAAGCAGTTAGGAGCGGCATATCTGGACGAGTTTGTGGTGGCGTCCAGAGTCCAGGTGCTGGCCGGTTTCTTAGAGCGTCTGGAGGCCCGCTACGCCCAGCTCCACCACGACCTCGAGGGGGTGTTGCGCGACTACAAGGCCCGATGCCTCACCCTGGGACAGCAGGTCAGGGTGTCCACCCCACAGGGCGAAATTGGTGGGCTGGCGGTTGATGTTGCCCCGGATGGCTCACTGCTGGTTGAAGCCTCAGACCGCACCCACCAGGTCTCGGCTGGAGATGTTCAACTGGTCGGAGTTGTGTAAAGGAGACCCATGAATCCAACCCAAACCCTGCCGTATCTGCCGCTTTCCAGGACATTATTTCCGGCCCGCAGCCTGACCCGCGACCTGCTTCTGGTGCTGGGGGGCAGCCTGCTGGTGGCCCTGACCGCCCAGGTAGCCATTCCGACCCAGCCGGTGCCCATCACCCTGCAAACCCTGGGGGTGCTGCTGGTGGGCGCAGTCCTGGGTAGCCGCCTGGGTTTTCTGGCCTTGCTGGCCTACCTGGCCCAGGGGCTGGTGCTGCCGGTATTTGCCAATGGAGCTACCTGGTTCGACCCTCGAGTGGTATTTTCGGCGGGCTATCTGGTCTCTTTCCCGCTGGCAGCCTTTGCGATCGGCTGGCTGGTCGAGCGGTTTGGCACCGATCGTAACCCTTTCAAGACCTTTTTCGCCATGCTGCTGAGCAGCCTGATTGTCTACGCGGTCGGCGTGACCTGGCTGGGCCTGGCACTGGGCAACGCGGGCCTCTTCACCGGGGTTTCGGAACTGCTGTACGCCGGGATGGTCAAGTTTCTGGTCGGTGATCTGGTCAAGGCCGCGATTGCCGCCGCGCTACTGCCTATGGTCTGGCGTCTGGTTCGTCGCTAGAGGCTGGTTTCTGCTCCCGGTTCTCCTCGAGGGCCGGGGCTTCTTCTTCATCCTCTGGTTTGGGTTTTACGCCTCTGGCAGCCCAGCGGATCACCCGTGGCATCAAGAACCAGTAGGCAGCTCCGGCCAGCAGGCCAACCGGCAGGCCGAACAGCAGCGACGGCCAGAAGCCAAGCTGCTGGATCTGGGCCACGACGCTAAAAATCCAGACAATCGCCACCACCATGGCCACTTCCTGGCGCTGCACCTTCATGGCTGGGCCTCGAGCAGGTCGGCCAGATAGACCAGGGCCATCTTGTAGGACATCGGCCCAAAGCCCGAAATTAGGCCCCTGGCCGCAGTTGCCGTCACCGAGTGCCGCCGGTACTCCTCGCGGGCGTGGAGGTTGGAAAGGTGTACCTCGACGACCGGCAGGGTCTGTGCCCGAACCGCATCCAGCAACGCAATGGAGTAGTGCGTGAGGGCTGCCGGGTTGAGCACAATGCCACGAAAACCCTCATCCCTGGCCTGCTGAATCCATTCCACCATCTGCCCCTCGAAATTGGACTGGCGACAGGCCACGCCCAAGCCCAGCTCCGCACTCCAGACTTCGCAGAGCTCTTCCAGCTCCTCCAGGGTGGTTTTTCCGTACAACTCTGGCTCGCGCTTGCCCAGCAGGTTGAGGTTGGGGCCATTTAAGACCAGGATCATTTGACTATATGCTAAAGGAGCAGCATCTCAATCGGCAATCGTAGGAAAAGGCAGGGTTGTATCGTA
>NZ_CALMCQ010000378.1 GCF_937863175.1 uncultured Meiothermus sp.
TGGCGTGTCGGCGCACCAGCTCGCGGGCCTCGGGCTTGTGGCCGAAGGCACGGGCAAACGAACCGGGGTACAGCAGGCCGCTCTCCAGGAGGTCGAGGCAGATCGGGTAGACCTCGTCGTTCGCGGCGAACCACCCGGCGAAGTGGAAGTACCGGTCGTCCCACGAGTCTTTCTTACTCAGTATCCGCGCCTTGATCAGCGCGTAGGCCTCCGCGTCGTCGGCGATAGCGCCCAGCTTCTCGAGGCCGATCATGGCCCGGTAGAAAGCCCGCTCGTCCCCGGCCAGCAACTCCAGGAGCCGGGCGCGAACCTTGATGGGGTCGTCCATGATGTCGGGAAGGAGGTGGGCAATCCCCTCGTCCTTACCCTGCTCTACGAGTGAGCCCAGCGTCTTCTTCACCTCGGGGTCGGTGATCCCCCAGCCCTCCTGGAGGGCTCGCAGGGTCGGGTTGTCGAAACCGTCGGCGGCCTCGAGGTCGGACAGCAGCAGTCGCTTGGCCGCGTCCGTCCCCACGAACCGGGCGGCCAGCGCCCGCTCGAGGTCGCGGAGTTCTTTCTGGTCGCCGCTGGCCCGCAGAAGTTGCTCGAGCGCCGCCGCCAGGGCGGGGCTGCCGCGCCAGTGCTTTTGCAGGTCTTCCCAGAGGTTCCAGCGCTCCGTGCCACTGAAGGGATGGTCGGACTGTAACTCCAGGACGAGTGCGGCTGCTGCGTCGGGGTCGCCCTTGAACCCCGCGATCAAGACCCCGTAGGCAACCTCTTCTTCCATCACCGGGAAATCCGGGTTCGAGTCTTGGTGGGTGTATGGCCCGCAACCGCGCAGCGCCGCCTCCTTCAAGCCTGGGTGGCCCGGCCAGCCCTCCACCAGCAGCGCCGTCATCGCGGTTCGGTGTCCGTAGCCCAGCCCCCGGTGGCGCGAGGCCAGGCGCAGCAGTAGGTTCAGCAGGCTCTGGTCGTGGGTGCCCGTTCGGACGCGGTGCTTGATTCCGTAGAGCTGCATGACCTGGCTGGGTGAGGCGATAAACCGGAGGGCCAAATCTGACAACTCCGCGCAGGAGGGCCAGCCCTGCATCAGCGCCTCGAGGGCCGCTGCCCTGACCTCCGGGCGGGGGGCGGTCTGGGCCAGCCGAACCAGGCGGCGCTGGGTCTGCGGGTCGCCGGGCATCAGGCGGGCCAGGGACGTGGCCGCCCCCAACTGCGCCTCGAACTCCTCGGCACACAGCCCGCGCATCAGTGCCTCCACAGTTTCCGGCTCCGGCGGCCAGTTACCCATCGCGTTGAACAGGTAGAAGTCGTCCCCCCAGCGTTGCGGAAACCAGCCCGCCAACCGCTGACGCACCAGCCCCCCCACCCGGCTCGACTGGCGACCGCCCAGCACGATCCTCAAGAGGTGCTCCCGGTGGGCTCGGGGCAGGTCGGCTTCCACCGCCTCCAAGGCCTCCGCCGCCAACTGTTTTGCCGTGGCGGCGGGCAGCCTGAAGTCGCCGAAGGCCGCCTCGGCCAGTATGGTTTGGACGGCGATGCGTTGGTGATCCTTTCGGCCTTCCTCCCTGAGGGCCGTGACCAGCCGGGTTGGCTCATCGGCCCGCTCGGATCGGTGGAGGAGGCTCAGCAAGACCTCGCGCCACTGCGGGTCGCCGCACCGCGCCCGCACCATGCCTAGCTGCTCGTCGAAGGGCAACCTCGAGACGAAGGCGGCGCAAAGGTACTCCTGAAAGGCGCGGTGCAGGAACCCCAGTTCGGTCTGGGAGCGGTTGGCCAGAAGCCCCAGCGAGGCCTCGCCGACCTCCAGCAACTCGCTACTTTTTCGTATCGCCTCGGGGGTCGTGAGGCCGAACAGCCCGTCGGGGTCGGTCATCAGGCGCACCAGACGGCCCCTGGCTTCGGTGCGCTCGATGAGTCCCGAGCCCCCGGCGGCTTGCATCTCGTAGGCCAGTGCCTCGAAGGCGGCGGTCAGTTGCTCGAGGTCGAAGGGTGGGGGTTGGGGGTTGGCCTCGGCGGCTGCGCGGCGCAGGTTCGGGTGTTTCTGGATGAGGTGCGTAATGAACTGCGCGTAGACCTTGAAGCGGCTGGTGGGGACGGTGCCGTGGGTGAGCCGTACCCACAGGATAAGGGAGAACAGCAGGGGTACGCCCGCCATTTCCCGAAGTTGCCCGACCTCCCCGATCTCCCCCACCAACGCGCCGCTGAACCGGCGAACCTTGGCCTCCAGGGCTTCCTCCGCCACCCCCTGGCCGCTCCAGAGGTGCGTCAGCCAACGCGAGGCCAGTTCGCGTTGCTGGGCCGTGCTGAGGGGGGCCAGCGTGCAACTGCGCCAGTTGCTGCTGACTTGCAGCCGGGAGTACCCGGCGGGGCGGCTCACCAAGACGGCCCTGGCCCGGCCCTGCTCGAGCAGGACGCCGAGGCGCTGCAAGGCCAGGTTCCCGGCGGGGACGCTTTCGTACTCGTCGAGGCCGTCCACCAGCAGCAGCAGGCGGTCGTCGTCAAGGGCGGACGCGACCAGCGGCCAGAGGTGCGCCTGTTGGTTGCTGTGCAGGTGGTGTCTGAGCAAATCTCCAAGGCTGGTCGCGTGCTGCTGGGTGTCGCTCAACAGACGGGTCCACAGCGGGAAGGGAACCCAGACCGGCAGCCGATCCCCCCAG
>NZ_CALMCQ010000379.1 GCF_937863175.1 uncultured Meiothermus sp.
AGCCAGGATGGTTTCGGGAGCGGGGCCAGCCTTCACCGAGCGAGAAAGCTCCTGTTGTACTCCCAAAGGAAGCACCCCAACCGCGATGGCAGCAAGCGCGGGGGTTAGCAATGCCGGGGCTTGCTGGCGCAACACCGCCCCCGCCACCGCAACACCCCCTACCACGCCCCAGGGCCAGCTCCAGCCCCCACTGCGTATGTCCACGATTCCCAGCAGCATCGCCCCCAGGCTGGGCCAGGTCTCGAGGTGCTCGACCGCAAAGCCTACCCGTGCTGCCAGCAGTGTCGCCAGCAGAACCCACCAGCCCTTGCTCTCGAGGCCCCGCCTGGCCGCCAGGCCGGTGAAAACCAGCACACCCAGCAGCAGGGCCAGATTGGGCCAGCTAAGGGCCAGCGGGCCAGCCACTAAGGCATCGGGGGTCAGACTCATCGCTGAACCGGGAAGCCAGCACCCTGCCAGGCCAGCATCCCTCCAGACACGTTGCGAACATCCTGGAAGCCGAGCTCCACCAGGGTTTCACTGGCTGTAACCGAACGGTTGCCGCTGCGGCAAATCACATAAATCGGGGCATCTTTGGGCAGTTGTCCTGCCTGTGCGGCTACCTGCCCCAGTGGAAGCAGGGTTGAACCGGCAACATGACCCGCGGCGTACTCGTGGGGTTCGCGCACATCCAGCACGATTCGATTGGGCTCGCTCGCCGAGTGCAACTCCTGCACGCTCACATTCTTGAAACCGGGGCTGGCTCCGCAACTGCTCAGCAGCAGTGCCGCGGCCAGAGCTACCAGCAGCCAGGGTATTACCCTGCAGGGCGAAAACCCTTGCACCCGGCAGGACATCCAGGAACGAACCCGATCCATTAGCGTATCCCTTCAGGTACTGCCGCGCCGCTTGCCTTCAGGACAGCCTCTATGAAGACCCGGTCGGGCTGCCCGCCCAGTACGCGCTCCTGTCGTTTCCCGCTGATGATGGTATCGGGTACGCTCGAGATGTGAAACCGTGTGGCTAGGCCGGGAAACTCGTTGGCCTCGATACCTTCGGCAACCACTTTGGGGCTGTGGAAAGCAAACCTATAAGCTGCAAGCACCGCTTTGGGGCAGTATGGACAGCCAGGGGTCACAAAAGACTGCATAAGCACCTCACCCTCGAGCTGGTTCAGCTCTGACTTGCTGCGCTCTCCCAGGTCGCTTTGTCCGGTGCCGAGCATAATCAGGGTTTCGATCAGGGTGCTGAACTCGTAGCCGCTGGGCAGCCCCAGGAAGCGAATGTTGGTGCGCTGCGAACCCCGCTCGCGAAATAGCAGGGTGGGAGCATAGGAAAGCCCGAGCGCCTGGGCTTCGGGGTCGGTCCGCAACGAGCGCTCCTCGATATGAATCTGCTCGTTGAGCTCAGCAAGCTCACGCACCAGGGCCAGGGCTTCTTCCTGCATGCCAATCTCACCCTTTCCTGGAGCCACAATAGGGCCAGTCTTGAAAATCACAATTTCGACAGGCTGTTGTATACCACCCAACACCTGCTCTACCTGGCTACGGATTTCAGCGGGGAGCATTTTTTGCATTACCGGTTCCTCGGACTCATATGATACCCCCTGGGGATATACAATGCAAGTTTCTGCTCGAGCAACAAAAGCCAGATGGCGCTAAAGCTAAGATATCCGGGTAGGGTATTGTAACGATCGGATGGCACCATGATGCCATCAATGGCCTGGTTGCGGCAGGCTGCTGCTACTTGATCCTCGAGAAAGCCCTATGGTGGTGCAGACGCAGGAAGTGCCACGGTCGGCCCAAGCCCTACCCCCGACGGAATGGGGTTCGCACCCCCCTGGGCTGTTTCCGATCGGGAAGGCCGTGTACTAAACCGCTGGTAGAAGGGCTCGAGGTGGTCTACCCTGTGGGCTTACGACCAGGCCGCATCCCACGACCCAGGCCATTCCCACATATCCCCGGGGGGTATAGTATACTCTATCTATGGCCCGAAATTTTTGGGCCAGCGAGGAATGAAAATGAACCCATACGACCTGGTGATCATCGGGGGAGGCCCGGCGGGCCTGACGGCGG